>JBJERX010000119.1:0-8093 GCA_051882495.1 Huintestinicola sp.
ATTCAGAAGCATATGTATATTACCTTGACTATCAAGGCTCCCGATGAAGAAACCGCAAGGCGTAGATTCAAGTCGCTGGATATAACTGCGACGAATACCTTTAATCGTATCGGGAATACAAATATGCGTGTGCTGACCTCTCAGGAACGTGTGGAAATGCTCAAGGATTTCTTTGTGGGAACGGACGATATGCCTGTGCCGCAGCTGACCGAAAAGGATTTTGCCAAGGGCATTGATAAGCTGTACTGCGCTCCCGACTATTTTGACTTCAAGAAAGACTATTTCATGTTCAACAACACTTATGCAAAGACCATTTACATAAGAGAATATCCGAGTACGGCAACCTCCGAAATTCTTACGGAGCTGCTTGCAACAGGTATTGAAATTATGGTAACGACCAACATCGAAACCTATGACAGTGCCGAAGCCCGTAAACTCGTTCAGCACCAGATCACAGCTATTGATACGGATATGGCAAAGCGTGAGGTCAAGGCGGCACAGCATGGAAATTTTTCAAATCAGATGCCCCAGCGTATCAAAAATCAGCGTGATGCAATGGTATCGGTTTATGACAAGATCACCATGAAGGACCAGAAGCTGTTTATGACCAATATGCAGATACTCATAAAGGCTGAATCCTATGAGGAGCTTAACAATAACCTTGAGGTCATTGAAAGCACTCTGAAAAGAAGCGGCTGCATAAAGGGTGAAATGGCATGGGAACAGGAGCATGGAATGTGCGACTGCCTGCCTATCGGCTATCAGCGTAAGTTCGGCTGGATGAGAACAATGCCCTCCGAGTCTGTCGCAATATTCATGCCATTTAACGTTAAGGAAATGCAGATGGAAAATAGCGTGTACTATGGTCTGAATATGCTGTCCCACAATATTATCCTGTTCGACCGTATGAAAGGTCTTGTCAATCCCTCGGGCTTTGTACTTGCCTGCCCCGGTTCGGGCAAATCCTTTACCGTCAAGCGTGAGATCGTCAATGTATTTCTCGGCTATGAGGACGCAGATATTTTGGTCATCGACCCCGAGCGTGAATACTGGAAGCTGGCGGAGGCATTCGGCGGTGAGGTAGTCAAGTTCAGCAACGGCTCAAAGAATCATATCAATCCCTTTGATTTTGATTTCAGGCTTCTGGAGGACGAGGAGATCGACATTATTGCCGACAAGTGCCAGCTGCTCACATCATTCATTTCGTGTATGGACAGCAAGCACCCGCTTAATGCACAGGAAAAATCCTTTGTTGACCGCTGCGTCCGCAAGGCTTATGCAAAGTCCAATGTTCTCACAACACTTGACCCCAAGGATATGCCTACACTCGGAACATTCCTTGAGTGCATGAAGGAAGAAAATGAGAACATAAACAAGGATATGAAGGACAAGCTGATTATTACGGTTGATATGTATGTAAACGGCAGTGCGAAATATTTTGACAATCAGACAAACGTAAATACCAAGTCCCGTTTCATTGCATATGACATAAGGGATTTGAACGGCAACCTGAAAACACAGTCCATGCTTCTTATCCTTGACTACATCTGGAACAGGCTTTCGGAGAACAGAGATAAGGGCAGAAAGACCTACATCTATTTCGATGAAGCACACCTGTTGTTCCAGGACGAGTATTCGCTGGACTATCTCCGTATGTTATGGAAACGTGCAAGAAAGTACGGAGGCGTGCTTACGGGAATCACTCAGAATGTTGAAGATCTGCTTAAAGATGATAAGTCCCGTTCAATGCTCAGCAACTCAGAATTTCTTGTTCTTCTCAAGCAGAATCCCACAGATGCGGCAAAGCTGCAGGACATTCTTCATTTCACAGATTCTGAAATTCAGTATGTAAATGATACTCCCGCAGGACATGGAATCCTTGTGCTGGGCGGCAAGACTAAGATACCGTTCTATGACGAGTTCCCCAAGGACACCAAGCTGTACAGCATGATGACCACCAATTTCAGCGAAACAGCGAAAATGCTTCAGGAAGAAATGGCACAAAAGGAAGCCGAAGCATCATAAGGAAAGAGAGGGAGATGTTTTATGCCAACAGTTGAAAGAAAAAATACCGATACTGATGAAAAGCACTCCCTTTCCTCTTTTGATAAGAGAAAGGTGCAGAGCGTGACCTTTGGTGCAAGGCAGCAGAGCAGAAAAAAGTATAAAGTGGTGAAACACGAATACGGTTCTGCTGCTCCCGATAAAGATATCCGTGCTCCAGTGGAGCACGAAGAAAATGCAGACAAACCCGAAGTAAATAATAACTTTTATGAAAAGCAAACTGCCGTAAGTTCAACTTATTCTCATAAGAAAAGCAGCGAGCATAAATCGGATACAAGCAGTCCCACTATTTCTCTGGAAATGGCACAGCGTATGCAGAGGGCGGCATATATTCAACAGATGAATAATGAGAAAATTTCTCATAACATTGCATCTGCAAATACAGTTCCCGATGATAAAAACATTTCAACACCGATAGTGGAAAGTGTTGAAAGAAATGTTGTTCAGAATTGTGAGAAAAAGGATAGTTCCGCAGTAGCTGAAAAGAGATCCGAGATATCCGAACACAAAAGCAGCATTTCTCCCGAAATGGCACAGCGTATGAAACGAGCGGCTTTCCTCGCACAGCAGAACAAGGAGGCAATTCAGCTTAACCGAGCGGCTGTTGTGAATGATGAAGCGGAAGTGTTTCATGATAGTTCCGAAAATAGTTCTAAAAATACCACAGCAGACATTCCGAAAAAAACTGATAATTCGGAACGCAAGCCCTTTGACAGCAGATTTTTATCATTAAAATCAGGTAATCCCGATGATATGACTGCTTCGGAAAAGCTGAAATTCAAGGTCAATATTGCAAAAGCTGAATTTATTGAGAAATTCAAGGACTCTATAAATGCAAACCGCCGCAATGACCTTGGAGTGCAGTATCTTGAGGAACATCGCAAGGAAGGTTACAAATATGATACCGTCAGTGAAGCTGTTGAGGACGGTGCAGCATTTAATGTTACTCCCGATCAGATAAGAGAGCTGGACGGCGGCGGTCATACACTGATGGATAAGGCTCTGAAAATAAACGATTATTCTGTGTATAACCCCGATAATCCCGAATACCATAAGGGGAAAAATTCTACTGACAGCGAGTTTATCGGCAAGGCAGTTCAGATAGGAAAGACCGTTCAGAATTCATCTTCCGTCGGTTCTGCCGTAACCGATGTTGCCACAACTCTTGCGGCGGTCGAAGCAAAAAAGCTGGTTGCAAAGATAATGAAGGGCGAAAATGCCGCAAAGGACAGGGCATTTATCGAAGAACACAAGGCACAGGGAAGAACAAAATATGTTGATGCCGAAAAGGAACGGCACAAGGTAGAACATAAGCTGTCCGAGAAAGAATCTGTTCCCGATGCAATGTCCCGAGAAGAGCGCAGAAATTTTCTGCATAACAGGCGTGTTGCCGAAAAGCAGAAGTCGTTCTATGCCGAGCGTTTGCAGACCGAACGGAAAAACAAGCAGAAGGAAATGTTTCTTGATTTCAACAAGGACAATCCCGACCTTGTTTCCAATACGGCAAAGGGTACTGGGAAGCGGTATGCAAAGAAAAAAGCCGCAAAAGCATTGATAGGCGGCGGAGTTTTGGCATCCTTAATTCCAATAATCGTTGTAATTATCGTTTTCGCTGTCATAGCTGCCTTCTTCGGCTGGCTTGTCCCTTACAGCTACTCTCTTGCAGGTGAGGACGGTGACGAAACCGAAGCAGCCACCAACGCAGAGGTCATTGACGGTTATGCCAAGCTTATAAAAAACTATATGGACGTGACCCAGGCATACTATTACCTGAATTATGGTGACTGGTACGGCGGAACATACAATTATCCCTCGCCGGATATAAGCTTTCCTGAATTTTTCAGTGAATATTGTCAGAGTATTGTCAGCGAAATTCAGTCATATTACTATGATCTGATTGCAGCAGCCCCAAATGTTAATCAGAAAAACGCCTTGATTGACGCAATGAACAATGCAATTTCAACGGCAATTTCAAATGCAATGCCTGCTGCACTTGCTGAGTACAATGCACTTATGGCAAGCCTTGATGATACGCTTACGGCGGAAACTCACAGACAGCATTATGAAACCGAACAGCAGAATATGGCTAATGGAAATGCAGATTCCGCTGAATTTACGGGAATGCCTGTTGTGGGAACAAATCATTTCGGGAATGTTGAGATAAACAGCGAATTGTCCGCAGAGGAGCTTCTTGCATATATCGCACTTTACAAATCCATGAGCATAATTGATCCCGATGACAGCGACCCCGATGCGGAGCAGATTCTGAACATCACTCCGCAGGATATTATGGATTTCTTTGAAGAAACAGAATTCATACCAATTACCACCGATGTCACACATGATAATTTCTGCTCAGGTATGAACTGCAAGCGCCGGCTTGTTGATGAGGTGTGGGAATATTTCTGTGACGGAGATCATGACAATCTGACCGGTGAGATAGGAGCTTGCAAAACAGCCGATGAGCTTCGGGAAAAGGTTATGGAAATTACAAACGCCGAGGAAAATGGCGTTGATGAGGACAGCTTCAACAAGCTCATTGACGAATATATGAAGCTCATAAAAAAAGAGCTTGACATTACCGAAGCTGATTTCCGTAAGTTCGGGGCTGAGGATAATGCAAAGGCGCAGGAGTATTATCAGAAACTTATTGATGAAGGGGCAATCCCCAATAACTTCTGGAATGTTGAAACACCCATAGGGTAGAGGAGGACAGCGATGAATAATCCAATTAAGGCAGCGGAAAATTTCATAAATCGTTACAAAAAGGAAGAGTGGTTCCGGGCAGTTGCGATCATTATTATTGTTACTGCGCTAACGGTGGTCGGTATCAGCTATAAGAGGTATCAGGCGGAAAAAGATGCACCGCCCGAACAGTCTGAAACCGAACAGGCGGAGGAATCTCTAATTGAAAATATCTGGAATGACAGCAAGCTGCATCTTGCGGTGTTTGTATCGCTGTCCGCTGCTCTCCTTGCGGTGGAGCACAACAAGAACAGGCTGAAACAGACGGGAGGTAAGGAAGAAAAATGAAGCGTTTAAAAGAATGGTGGAAGGAAAACTGGGAGAACAGGTCATTCAGGTATGGCATTATCATAGTTGTCCTTATTATTGCTGCCGTTGCAGTAAGCATTTATGCGGATATTCGGGACAGCAGAGAACAGGTAGACAATGCCGCAGCAGATACAAGTGCGGTTGTGTAAGAGTTAATCTATATCAAACGAGTGTGATAATTTTCTGTCCTTCAAAGTTACATCAATTCTGGCTATAACTTTTGCGGGATCAGTATCTTTATGATCACATGTTAGTTGGCATTTTTCTGGTTTGATGAAGTATTGAACTTTTGAGCTGTCAGACTTGTTTCCTATGTATAAAACTACAATAGTATCATTATCTTTATCAGTTTTTACATCTGCTTTTATCCAATAATCGGATGGCAAATTATCCACTTTTTCTTTTAATTCTGGAATATACCAATCGTCTAAGCGAATTAGTGTGGCATTTTTGAATTTCTCCATGTTTAGCAATTTTTTACATTGCATATATATGTCTTTTAAATCGGATACTTTAATATCGTTTCGGCATTTGGGACAAGTTAGATGTACATATTCTTCTGTAGAGAAATGATCAGTTTCTTCAGGCTCCGTTATATTTAATTCAATAGGAGGATGTTTTGTACAGTGCAGATGTATACCATATTGGTTACATGAATAATATGTTTTCCAATTAGCCTGGTAGCTATTAAAATTTGTGCAATCACCGGGGGTATCATCATCTCCTTCATGTAATGAGCATACTCGAAATGAAATATCATCATTTAATCTAAATATTTTATTGTTTGTGTCCATATATATTTTCCTTTCAAGTTTATTGGGTTACCTTTTATTACTCATTATACCATAATAATCAAAACAAATCAACAGAAAGGACTGATAAAATGCAGCTTATCATAAGCGAAAAGCCCTCCACAGCCAAAATCATAGCGGCAGTTGTGGGCGCAGCAGATAAAGAATATGACGGAAAGGAGTTCTGCTACAAGGGCAACGGATATTACGTTGTTAATGCCCGAGGTCATCTGTATAGCCTTGGAATGCCCGAGGATTACGGATACAGCAAGGTTTACAGACTGGACGAGCTGCCCATGTTCCCCACATTTGAGCTTTTCCCCGAATGTGACAGTACAAACGGACTCCGCAGAATTATTGCGAAGCTCATAAATCTGCCCGAGGTGGAATCCATAATCTGTGCAACGGACGCAGGACGTGAGGGCGAGCTTGTATTCCGCCATATCTACAATGCAAATAAATGCACAAAGCCTGTTTACAGAATGTGGTGTAATTCCATGACCGATGAAGCAATAAAAAAGTGCCTTGAAAACCTTCCTCCCGACAGCGATTATGACGGCGAATATGCAGCCGCACTTGCAAGAGAAAAGTCGGACTGGCTTATCGGAATGAATTTGTCCCGTCTTTATGGCGTAATGGATAACTATCCCCACAGAGTCGGCAGAGTAAAAACGCCTGTGCTTTCCATTATCGTGCAAAGGGATAAGGAGATCGAGAGCTTTTCAAAAACAACCTCATACCGTCTTGAAATGGATAACGGTGCTTTATCCGAACAGGTGTATGCCACAAAGGAAGAAGCGGAAAGAGTGCTTGCGGCAAGCAAGGGGACAGATGCCAATGTGCAGTCAGCAATAACCGAAAACAAAAGCAAAAACAGACCGCTTTTGCACAGCTTGACCACACTCCAGCAGGAGGCAAACAGGGTGTACGGATATACCGCAAAGGAAGTCCTTGAAGCGGCTCAGAGCCTTTATGAAAAGAAATTCACCACTTATCCGAGGACGGACTGTAACTATATTTCCGAGGATATGCGGGGAAAGGTCATAGCTGTTGTCAGCAAAATGGTGGATCGTGAGGAATATTCAGAGCGCAGCAGGCGGCTCCTGGGACAGGCTCTCAATTTTGACAGCCGCATCATAAACAACAAGGCAATGGAGGGGCATGACCATCATGCCATTATCCCCGAGGAAAATACGGACAGTCTTGACAGGCTTACGGAACGGGAGCGCAATGTTTATCACCTTGTTGTGAACAGGCTGCTTTGTTCGGTGGACAAGCCATATACCTATTCGGAAACCAATTATGAATTTTGGTGCAATGATGTTACATACAAGCTGAAAACCGTAAAGCCTTTGGAAATGGGCTGGAAGGCATACGATACCGAAGCCGATGAAGCGAGCTCCTCCGAATTATCTTATACCGAGGGCGGAACATTTATCCCCGGGGATATTCACATCAAGGTATGCGAAACGCAGCCTTTAAAGCATTTCACAGATGCGAGCCTGTTATCCGTAATGAATAATATCGACAACCGCATAGAGGACGAAGATCTAAAAACGGCAGTCAAAGGCAAGGGCATAGGCACGGAAGCTACCCGAGCCGATGTTATCGAGCAGCTTATTGAGGTCGGATATGCAGAGAGAAACGGCAAGAATATTGTATCTACACCACTGGGCAGAGATTTCATAAACTCCCTTCCCGAAAGCCTTAAATCCCTTGAAAGAACAGCGGAATGGGAGCAGACCTTCAATAGCATTAAGGAAAAGGGCTTTGACCCTGACAAGTTCATTGATGAAATTAAGGCTTTTGTCACTTCCGTTGTGAATTATGAAAAAAGTCTGTCAAGACACAGGAAACCTCTGAATTATGCAAATCCAAATGCAATGCAGCGTGAGGTGCTGGGTGTATGCCCCCGATGCGGAAAGAGTATCTTTGAGGGTGAGAAAAATTTCTACTGTGAAAGCGGAAAGGACGGCTGCGGCTTTACTGTCTGGAAGAATGACAAGTTCATCGAGGACAGCGTTACGGCAGACCATATAAAAAATCTGCTTGCGGGAAAAACTGTAAAGCTCAGAGCAAAGTCAAAGGACGGGAAAGTATTTGCCGCAGAATACAACCTTGAGGACACAGGAAAATATGTCAATCTGAAAAGGGTGAAGGCTGAAAAGGTATCGCTCGGAAAAT
>JBJERX010000120.1:0-82717 GCA_051882495.1 Huintestinicola sp.
CCGCATAAAACCAGCAATACACCTGCCATAAAGCTTGCTACGAACACACCCTGAATACCGTACTGTGCTACAAGAGATACCAGAATAGCTGTCATTGCCCCTGTAGGTCCGCTTATCTGATACGAAGCACCTGAAAGTGCACCGATAATCACACCTGATATAATTGCAGTTACAAGACCCGCTGCTGCTGTAGCACCGGAGCTGACACCGAAGGCAAGAGCAAGGGGGAGAGCAACTGCTGCAACGGTAACACCCGCCATTACATCCTGACCGAACTTTTTCCCGTTATACCCCTTGAACTCTCTCTTGAGAATATTTACGAAATCCTTTACCAACATCATGATCATCCTTTATTTTTATTTGACAAAAAAACTGCCATGAATCGTTTCTGTTCCTTATTTCGGAACAGAAACGAATTACATGACAAGTAACTTAATAAGTATAATATGTT
Organism: Huintestinicola sp.; assembly: GCA_051882495.1. GTDB lineage: Bacteria > Bacillota > Clostridia > Oscillospirales > Ruminococcaceae > Huintestinicola. The sequence goes on from JBJERX010000120.1 coordinate 452, forward strand.
TTTTTGATTCTGTCAAGAATTAATATGGCGAATATTATCAAATTGAATCGGATTATTTGTACATTTGCAACAACCGGTCATTCAATAGCCTTCATGGATGCTGCCATATCTATCTTTCTTATCCTGAAATACATTACGATGTTAACGATAAGTGCGAACAAAGCAGTTACCAATGCTGCCATTGCAAAACAGTACGGCGGGATCTCCGGTGAAAACATTACCGAATCCACCTCAGACATGCGTATAACGAATCGTTCAAGGTACACGCCGACTACAAGTCCAAGTATGATGCCTACGCAGGATGAGATAATGTTCTCACGATAAACATAGGAACATACTTCACCGTTGAAGAAGCCAAGAACCTTGATAGTCGCAAGCTCTCTCATACGCTCATTGATAGTGATATTAATGAGATTAAAGAGGATAACAAAGGTCAGTACACCTGCAAAGCCTATGATAACAAGGATTATCAGATTCATGCTGCTTACAAGCTTTTTGAATGTATCCGCACCCTTGTTGAGATATGCAAAGCTTACAACACAATCGTTGGAAAGCACTCCTGAGGAAAATTCGTCAGATTCGGGGGTATCGGACTTTATGAGAGTCATATTGCTTTCCGATTCTCCGAAAATACGTGCATATGTATCGTAGGTAATATAGATGTAATTGGATGCATAGTTCTCGCAGATGCCTGAAACTGTAAGCTTTTCGGGGGAATCTCCCAGACGGAAGCTTCCGCCTGCAGAAACACCAAGCAGTCTTGCAAGCTTTTCACTGATAACTGCTCCGTCAGAACTCATGGGAACAGGTGTATGCGTCTCACGGTCACGGAGGGTGATATAATCCTGCATTTTGTCAATCTCTTTCGGAACGAAAACATAACACTCAAATTCACCGTTTTCGCTGTATGCATCCACTGTTTCCTGAATAACGTCCATATGAGATAGTACATCACTGCTGTTGTCCAGATAAGCATGTAAGTCTGAACGCTCCTCGTCGGATGAATTCTTGTCGGTAACGGCAATGGCTTCATAGGTAAACAGCTGACCATACTGCTTATCAACGATGGAGCTGATAGCATATCTGAGACCAAAGCCTGCAAGGAGCAGTGCCGTACAGCCTGCGACGCCGATAACAGTTACAAAGAAGCGGCTCTTATAACGCAGCAGATTCCTATGTGTGACCTTATCGGAGAATGACATATGATTCCAGATGAATTTTATCTTTTCTATCCATATACGCTTTCCGTTCTTCGGAGCCTTGGGACGGATAAGCTGTGCTGGCATGATATGCAGCTCCCCTGCTGCGGTATATATAGTAGCCGCACATGTACAGAGTATTGATACGCCGATGCACGCAAGGGCAAAAAGAGGCTTGAATGGAGAGCTGAAATAAGGATAGGAGTACATAGTACAATATGCATTGAAGATAACGTTGGGAAGCAGCTGGAATCCCACTGCAGTACCTATCAGAGCACCGATAACGCTTGCGGAAACTGCATATAGAACGTACTGCATAACAATAGAAACTGCACTGTAGCCTAAGACCTTGAGAGTTCCTGCCTGTGTTCGATCCTCCTCGACCATACGTGACATAGTTGTGCAGCAAACAAGGGCTGCAATAAGGATAAAGAATACGGGGAACACATTTGAGATAGCTTCTATTCTGTCCGCATCGTTGCCGTACTCCATACAGTCCGGATTGAATTCAGATCTGTTCCAAACGTACCATTTTCTGTCTGACAGAGACTCTTCCAAATCAGCTTCGGCATCAGCGATCTCCGCATTGGCATCGTCGATCTTGATTCTGGCATCATCCAGCTCGATTTTTGCTTCATCAAGCTTAGTCTTGCTTTCGCTCAGCTGAGCCTCGTATTCATTAAGGATAACGGCTGTTCCGTCAAGCTCCTTGGTACCCTTTTCAATAGCTGCTCTCTGCACATAGCTGTTGCTTCGCATCTTTTCAACTACCGCTTTAACCTGTTCGTTCACATCAACGATAGCCTGATATGCTCCAAGCTTTCCCCCCGGGTCCTTTTCGGGATCGGTGATCAGGAAAACTGCCAGAAGCTCTGTGATCTGGACCTCAATACGGTTCTTATCATATATTTCCTGATAGTTTCTCACGGAATCAAGCATCTGTGTAGGAAGAGTCTTGATGTATTTATCCTTGTATATCTCCAGATAGTTATCTATCTCGGTGCATGTAAATTCAAGCTCGGCAACATTTGCCTCAACAGCTTCTATTTCAGCAATACTGTCTTCATACTGAGCAACGGCTTCATCATATTGAGCCTTTATGGTACTGTAATCATCATAGGCCTTGTTGTATTCATTCAGACCGTCATTATATTCCCTGCTGCCTGAATCATACTTTTTCTGAGCATCGTCAAGCTCTGCCTTTGCATCGTTGATGGTTGCATATGCTTCGCTGCTGATGCTGTCCACCCTGAGACCCAGTCTTTCATCTGCAGCCTCTTCGCAGACAGTCTCCGCATTTTCCACAATCTGTTCGTATTCATCAGAGAAAGGCTTGCACAGATCTGCACCCGTAACGGAAAGATAAATATCTGTAGGGCATTCATATGCGAAGTTTTCCTCAGGAATGTAGAGAAATCCGTAAAGAGTACCGTTTCCGATAGTTGTAACTCCACGGTCAAAGGAAACATAAAGGGGGGATTCGATAAGACCGACCACGGTATATTCGTCATTGGAAACGATATCGGAAAGCTCACGGCTCTCGTCGGAATAGAGAGTGAGCTTATCCCCTACCGCAAATGAAACTCCCTGCTTGGTACGGATATCCGCAAGACATTCGTTTGCATTCTGAGGAAGTCTGCCTTCTCTGAGAAGGATCTTATTCAGAGGATAGCTTTCTGAATATGACATTACGGATACCGCAGCCGAACCTCCGTCATTGCTTTTTACAAAAAGATCGGCTGAATACCCGGCATAGCCCTCAGAGAAGCATTCATTGTTCAGGAGATCGTCAAGGTCATCCTCATTGAATCCCAGAGTAGATTTAAGCTGTATGTCCGCCAGGGAGTAATCTCTGTAATAATCCCATGCGGAATCCTTCATATCGGGACTTGCAGTTTTTACACCCGAATAAAAGGCACAGCCTATTGCAATGATAAGCATTATTGCCGCAAATCGTCCGGGTGAACGCTTTATGCTCCGCAGAGTATTGAGAGCAAGAACATTTTTCATATACATGAATTCCTTTCATCAAATGTCGTTGGGAATCCGACAGATATGCGTTATATCAGCGGCAGCATATCCGGCAGCTTCTCTATTACCACTCAATATCTTCAACAGGAGATGGGTTAGGGTTAAGAAGGATCTTGGAAACCTTGCTGTTCTTGATCTTGATAACTCTGTCAGCCATAGGTGTTATAGCTGAATTATGGGTGATGACAATTACAGTCACACCCTTTTCACGGCAGGTTTTCTGGAGCAATCCCAGGATCGTTTTGCCCGTATTATAGTCAAGAGCACCTGTAGGCTCATCACAGAGAAGAAGCTTAGGAGATTTTGCAATTGCTCTGGCAATGGAAACACGCTGCTGCTCGCCGCCTGAAAGCTGTGCAGGAAAGTTGTTCATTCTGTCCTCAAGACCTACAAGCCTGAGCACCTCTGCAGGGTCAAGACTGTCCTTGCATATCTGAGTCGCAAGCTCCACATTCTCAATGGCAGTTAGATTCTGAACAAGATTATAAAACTGGAACACGAAGCCGATATCATTTCTTCGGTAAGCAGTCAGCTGCTTGGAATTATACTTTGCAATGTCATTTCCGTCAACGATAATGCTGCCCTCGTCGCAGCTGTCCATACCTCCGATCAGATTCAGAACGGTAGTTTTTCCCGCACCGCTGGCACCTGTGATCACTACAAATTCACCCTTTTCGATATCAAATGAGATACCATCAGAGGCTGAAATGGTTATCTCTCCCATTTTATAACGCTTATACACATTTTTTACGGACACAAAACTCATGTATTTACATCCTTTCGATACAATAATAACTGACAGTTATCTACAATAATCCATCTTTAATTATAACATAAATTTTTGCGGTATAAAATAGACATTATCGACAAATCATAAAAAAAAGCAGACCGCTTTTTACTGCGGTCTGCTGTATGTACATATATCCGATCACTTGAGCATTATGTAATACTGTCTGGGATCCTTAGGATTGATCTTTACCTCAACTACACCGTTAGGCAGATTCTTGGATGGATTGTACTCCATATTCCTCTTGATAAAACGATACTTTTTTCTTCCGATCTGGTATTCTGCAAACAGATTGTAGTGAACCTCCTCTGTTCCTTTACCTACGAAATATTCATTGATACCTGTGATCTTTGCTTCAATTACCTCACCGTTCTCAACTCGTCTTTCATTGATAAATGCAAGGATACCGAAGAAGAAAAATACGGCAGCTATACAATAGAAAGCAAGAGGAATAATGCGGAAGAAAAGATATGTTGCAACTTCATCAGCAAGATAAGGAGCAAGGAGAATACGTACGATTACTCCAATTCCTGCAAAAACCACTGCTGCGGCAAAACCAATTATAGCTGTATAAAGATTCTCGTGTCGCTTCATAAATTACATCCTCCTAACAGAAAGAATCAGACATTAAAGCGGAACAGAACGATGTCTCCGTCCTTCATAACATATTCCTTACCCTCAGAACGAACAAGTCCCTTTTCCTTGGCTGCAGCCATTGTACCGCATGCCATAAGGTCATCAAAGGAAACGACCTCTGCACGGATAAAGCCCTTTTCAAAGTCGCTGTGTATCTTACCTGCAGCCTGAGGAGCCTTTGTACCGTTTTTGATAGTCCATGCTCTTACTTCGGGCTGTCCTGCTGTCAGGTATGAGATAAGTCCCAGGAGACTGTATCCCTCCTTGATTATCCTGTCCAGACCTGAGACCTCAAGACCAAGTTCAGAAAGGAACATTGCCTTATCTTCCTCGTCCATATCGGATATCTCAGCTTCAAGCTGTGCACATATAGGAAGAACAGCTGCCTTTTCACGCTCTGCGATCTCGCAGACTGTCTTGTAATGCTCGGATGTTTCAATATTATTCTTGAAATCCTCCTCACTGAGATTAGCTGCATAGATGACGGGCTTTGAGGAAAGGAGCGGTGTGGATGCAAGGATGCTCTCCTGCTCCTCTGTCATTCCGAAGGAGCGTGCACTGTGACCTGCTTCAAGATGAGCCTTAAGCTCTTCAAGGAATTCAAGCTCCACCTGATATTTCTTATCGCCCTTGATAAGCTTCTTTGTACGGTCTATGCGTCTTTCCAGCATTTCTATGTCGGAGAAGATAAGCTCAAGGTCGATTGTTTCTATATCACGTGCGGGATTGATATTGCCGTCAACGTGTATGATATTTGTATCCTCAAAGCAGCGTACAACGTGAACGATAGCATCTACCTCACGGATATTTGCAAGGAACTTGTTTCCAAGGCCCTCGCCCTTGGATGCCCCCTTAACAAGACCTGCAATATCTACAAATTCGAGAGTTGCAGGAGTGAACTTGTCAGGATTATACATCTCACGGAGCTTATCGAGCCGTTCATCGGGAACGGATACAATTCCAACGTTAGGTTCTATTGTACAGAATGGATAATTTGCCGACTCGGCACCTGCGTTTGTAAGAGCATTAAATAGTGTACTTTTTCCCACATTAGGGAGACCAACCATGCCTAATTTCATAATCTGTATATTTCCTTTTATTTTTTATATTTACTTATCCTCGCCGTCAAAATTGAGGGTACGGACATATTCATCGGCATCGAAATCCTTGCTGCCGCACTTGACAACAACCTTCTTCTTAGCAGCGAGACTGCCTATGAGAGAGCCTGTAAGAAGTCCGACTACAAATGAAACAAGAGTAACAAGGATAACTGTTCCGTATGAAACCTTTATCTTACGTGAAGAATAGTCGCATATTGCGTTCAAGATCTCTTCAAACATAACTTTTACCACCTATCATAAAGATAATTTATAATACTATTATATACCATTTATCTGAAAAAAGCAATAGGTTTTGATCATTTTCCGAAAACGAAAAAATAAATGGGTCTCTGCACTGCAGTGACCCATTTACATGCCAAACATCGTAGGCTGTATGGCGCGGAACAAGGGATTTGAACCCTCGCGCCGGTTTCCCGACCTACTCCCTTAGCAGGGGAGCCTCTTAACCACTTGAGTAATTCCGCAAGGGCTAACAGACAAACGATATTTGTATTGGCGGAGAGGAAGGGATTCGAACCCTTGTGCCTTTTGGGCAAACGGTTTTCAAGACCGCCTCGTTATGACCGCTTCGATACCTCTCCAAACAAGCCGCCATAACCTTATGACCGGCGACTTATATATAATATCATAACTTTTTCAATTTGTCAAGTGTTTTTTTGAAAAAGTTTCAAAAAATAGGTTATTTATCTGGTTTAAGGAACATTTTTTCAAACCAGACATTCTCCGCCTGAAACTCCCTGCCGTCAAGATAGCTCAGGATTCCTCCCCCGGTACTGAACCTGAAAATAAGCTTATAGGAATAAAGTGCCTGTGTTTTGATGCCGTACTCACGGTTAATTCGGTTGCTGCCGTATTTACCGTCACCGAGAAGGGGGCAGCCGATATACGCCATATGTGCTCTGATCTGATGAGTTCGTCCGGTTTTCAGTCCGATCTCAAGCAGTGCAAGCCGTCCGTCATCCCTGATAACTGTGTACTCTGTTATGATGGTCTTGTTCCTGTCGGTTTTCTTTGAGGAAACTGTAACTGTATTTGTCTTGCTGTCCTTGAAAAGATAATCCGTTAAAACGTCATGCTTTTTAGGAGGGACGCCCACTGTTATACAGAGATACTTTTTTTCAAGTTCCCTGTCCTTGATCTTCTGATTAAGTATACGAAGTGATTCGGCGTTCTTTGCTGCAATTACTATTCCGCCAGTGTTTCTGTCGAGACGATTGCAGAGTGATGGCACAAAGCTGTTCTCCGCTGCGGGGTCATACTCCCCTTTTTTGTAAAGATAATGCTGCATACGATTTACAAGAGTATCAACAGTACCCTCATTGTCCTCATGAACAACAAGACCGTTTTTCTTGTCGATAAGCAGGATATTTTCATCCTCGTACACGATGTCGATATCTGCAGGAGCTTTCAGAAACTCATAATCATTGTTTTCATCACTGCCGCCGAAGAATTCATCGGGAAGATACAGCTCAAGAACATCACCTTCGGCAAGACGTGTGGATATCTCGCATCTTTTTCTGTTCAGCTTGATATTTTTCGTGCGGATTCCCTTGTACATCATACTCTGGGGCAGCAAGGGAGCAGCCTTTTGAATAAACTTGTCAACACGCTGTCCTGCGTCATTTGAGTTGATTATATATTTTTTCACTGAAGCTCCTCCTTGTATATTATATTGCTCACACGCCTGTATCCTCCGTCACAGACGGCATACAGGCATATTTCATCGAAATTCCCCATCGAATAGGGATACTCGCTGCTTTTGTCTGCACCAATGCCGAAAAGTGAATTATGGATATCTCCGCTTTCTCCCACATGAAAACCGCACCATGTAAGATTATCCATTTCAAATGAATCGCTTATTTTCGTATAGGTTATCTTTCCGTTAATAACAGACAGCTCATAAATATGCTCATAGCTTTCCGATTTGCTGTAATTGACCGACGGCTCTATGCTGCGGATGAACCGTGAATTTTTATAGACTGTAACATAAATTTCAAAGCCTTTGGGAAGGGAATCTTTAAGCTCATTATAGTTATTTTTGCCTATCTGAGCGGTAAATACTTTCTGCGAAATCAGTTCACCACTCGTCCCGCTAATGGTGTATTCGTTATGAAATGAGCTTGACCTGCGTCCCGACCTGCGTCCTGTAGAGGAAACGTGTCTTGATGTATCAAAATATGCAGAGGCAATGGTGTACTCATCATATTCATCGGCTATCATATCCGAAACACAGGCTGTTGCAAGCCTGATATCTTCAAAAGGTCCTCTGCTGCCGTTTTCGAATATCTGCTCGGAATATCTCGTTCTGACCACGGAAAGGAAAAGCATGACAGGAATAACAATAGTAAGAAATATCATTCCCCCGAATACCAAGGGAGAATTACGGACATCATCCTTCTTTTTCATATTCTTAAGTATGCATATACCTATAAATGCACAGGGAAAGGCAGCGTAAACTCCGCAAAGATTTCTGAGAATTATGGCAAGAACTGTACTTTTTAGTCCGTCCATGCCTATCATGTTATCATAAAGTCCCAGGATATCGGGCAGTGATATAAATGGAAGAAGAATAACAATATAAAGAACCATAAGCACTTCAAATCCGCTTATTTTTCCTTTTCCCGCCTTTTTCATTCCATTATCACCACACAAATTCACCGTACCCGCAAAAACGGATACGGTGAAAAATTATGTTTATATCAATAGATCACTTATTCTGAAGATACTCGTCAATAGCTGCAGCAGCAGACTTGCCTGCACCCATTGCAAGGATAACGGTAGCGGCACCTGTTACAGCGTCACCGCCTGCATATACAGCCTCACGGGATGTAAGTCCGCTTTCATCGGATGTTACGATACAGCCGTGCTTGTTAGTTTCAAGGCCTTCGGTAGTGTTTCTGATAAGTGGGTTGGGGGATGTACCGATAGCCATGATAACACAATCAACGTCGATTACGTGCTCACTGCCCTCAATAACTACGGGACGACGTCTGCCTGATGCATCGGGTTCGCCCAGCTCCATTGAAACGCACTTGATTCCGCTGACAAACTTATTCTCATCACCGAGGATCTCAGTGGGGTTGGTAAGCGTCTTGAAGATGATGCCCTCTTCCTTAGCATGCTCTATCTCCTCTGCTCTTGCAGGAAGCTCAGCCTCGCCGCGGCGGTATACTATGTAAACCTCCTCAGCACCGAGACGAAGAGCGGAACGGGCTGCGTCCATTGCAACGTTGCCGCCGCCTACAACAGCGACCTTCTTATTCTGCTTAATAGGAGTATCGGAGCCTTCCTTGTAAGCCTTCATGAGGTTTACACGTGTGAGGAACTCGTTTGCAGAGTAAACGCCTTTAAGGTTCTCACCGGGAATGTTCATGAATCTGGGGAGACCTGCACCTGAACCGATAAATACAGCCTCATAGCCATCATCAAAGAGTTCATCTATTGTCAGTGTCTTGCCGATGACCATATTTGTTTCGATATCAACGCCCAACTCCCTGAGTCCGTCGATCTCGTGCTGAACGATGCTCTTGGGAAGTCTGAATTCGGGGATTCCGTATACGAGAACGCCGCCGGCAAGGTGAAGTGCTTCAAATACTGTTACAGCGTAGCCCTTCTTAGCAAGGTCGCCTGCACATGTAAGACCGGAGGGACCTGCACCGATAACTGCGACCTTTTTGCCGTTGGAAGCAGGCTTTTCAATGGTTCCTGTAAAGTTTGCGTTGTGATAGTCTGCAGCAAAACGCTCAAGGCGTCCGATAGCAACGGACTCACCCTTGATACCTCTTACGCACTTGCCCTCACACTGGCTCTCCTGAGGACATACACGTCCACAGACAGCGGGAAGTGAGCTGGACTTAGAGATGACCTGATAAGCTTCTTCAAATCTGCCCTCAGCGATCTCCTTAATGAAGCCGGGAATGTCGATATTTACGGGACAGCCCGAAACACAGGGCATATTCTTGCAGTGAAGGCATCTCTGAGCTTCGTCAACTGCGATATCAGCTGTATATCCCAGAGCAACCTCTTTGAAATTCTTATTTCTTACGTCAGGCTCCTGTGAAGGCATTGGATTTTTATTAAGTGACATATTAGGCATATCAGTTTACCCCCTTGAAGAGATTGCAGGTTTCCTCGTGTCTTGCACGTTCGAAAGGCTTGTACATTGAAGAACGCTCCATAGCCTCCGTAAAGTCAACAAGGTGTCCGTCAAAATCAGGTCCGTCAACGCAGGCAAACTTTGTTTCTCCGCCCACAGTAAGACGGCAGCCGCCGCACATTCCTGTACCGTCGATCATAATAGGATTCATGGAAACGATAGTCTTTATGCCGTACTCTTTAGTAGTCTGACATACGAATTTCATCATAATAACAGGGCCGATAGCAATGACCTCATCATATTTCTCGCCGCTGTCGATAAGCTCCTTAAGAGCGTTTGTTACAAGACCCTTTGTGCCGTAGGAACCGTCATCTGTCATCATGCAGAGCTTATCGGAGCAAGCCTTGAACTTATCCTCAAGGATAACAAGATCCTTGTTTCTGAATCCCACGATGGAATGCACCTCGCAGCCAAGCTCATGAAGCTTCTTGGCAACAGGATATGCGATAGCACAGCCAACACCGCCGCCGACAACAGCGACCTTCTTCAGTCCCTCTGTCTCTGTAGCCTTGCCAAGAGGGCCAACGAAATCCTGAATTGAATCGCCTTCATTCATATGGTTGAGCTTTTCTGTAGTTGCACCAACGATCTGGAAAATTATAGTAACTGTACCCTTTTCACGGTCATAATCGGCAATTGTGAGGGGGATCCTCTCACCGTTTTCATCAACTCTGAGGATAATGAACTGACCGGGTTCAGCTTTTTTTGCAACAGCGGGAGCGTCGATCTCCATGAGTGTTACAGTCGGATTAAGTGCTTCTTTTTTTACAATCTTAAACATCTGCACTGTTCCTTTCATATTATAGATTTGCCTTGAAATATTCATCGGCATTGCGGAAAATACCGTGAAAAAAACTTGATAATATACTGAATTCTTTAGTACAAAATCAATAAAACACAATTTTCAGCATATATATTTATAATATCATATAGAATATTTTTTTTGAAATATAAAAAATGCATAACCATATATGTGATTTTACATGGTGAAAGCGGCACTAAACTTTTTCTCTTATCTGCCGATAGTATATACATATCAACTATCAGGAGGTAATTGTATGAAAAAATTTGTTCCGTACGAAAAAATGAGCAAGAAGCAGAAAAAAGCTTTGGACAGCATGAAGCGTAAAAGCTGGGGCGGTCTTGACCCCCGCACACGGATTCCCGATGACCCTAAAGCGTACAAAAGAAGCAAATTCAGATACAGCGGCATATCCGATGAGGACAAATTCGGTTCCTCATCGGATTTTTTGTTGATTCAGTTCAATCATAAGCTTTGCAAGTGCACATTCTGCAGTCATACTTCCGCCGGATTCAATGCCGCTCTCCCCTGCATTTCTTCCCACAGCGTATACCTCCGTATCAACGCCCTCATAGAAGCACTGGGATATGAGAATAACACGCACTCCCCCGGCAATAATGCTTTCAAGCTGCGATATCACCCTTGAGGGGATGCCTCCAAGACCATATCCCTCGATAACAATACCTTTTATCCCCATTTCCCCGGCAGCAGCTATCAGGCGTTCATCAAAATTCGGGGTAAGCTTTATCAGCATGACATTTTCACAGAAACCGGAATGGTATATGAAATCTCCCGTTGGAATATCAGTATTCACTTCCGTGAATCTGCCCTCTGTGATACGTGCCGAATAATCCTCAGACGATACAAAAGCATCGAAAGATCGGCTGTACTGTTTATGAGCCTTATCGCCCCGTATAACAGCCGAACCAAAGAGAATGTACACTCCTCTGAACCGTTCATCGCAGGCGGCGGCAAAAGCCATTTTCAGGTTTCCGGCACCATCGGAATCGTCCTCATAAAAAGGCAGCTGAGAGCCTGTCAGTATCACGGGAACAGGCAGATTTTCAAGCATATAAAAAAGCATTGCAGCGGTATATGCCATTGTATCGGTTCCATGAGTGATAACCACCCCGTCGCAGGTTGTCGCACCCTCTGCGGCAGAAGCTGCGATCTTTCTTATATCATCACAGCTTAGCTCGGTGCTGTCCATATTCATAATGTCACGGAAAACTATCTCACAGTCCGCACTTACTGCCTCTGCCATTTTTTTCATCTGAGCCTCTGAATTATCGGGGGCAAGTCCCTTTTCTGTTTTTCGGCAGGATATTGTTCCCCCTGTTGAGATCCACATTATCCTTTTCATATAATTCCTCCAATAACAAAATTATCATCCGATTTTCATTTTCTCCGCATTGACATTATACACGAATCCATGATATAATATTTTTATACAACAAAATTAACACTATCCCCGAAAGGACTTTTTATAATGGAACTCAATAACAATATAGGATATATCCGTGCAGAAAGCGGTGAATCATTTAACGCAAACGAATTTTTTAAGGATGTCCGCCCATTCATGCAGCTTATGACATACTACGGCTGTGCTCTTCGTGAGGTGGAAACAAAGCTGCAGGTGCTGAATGATGAATTCAAGATGCTTCATGACCGCAACCCTATCGAAACCATAAAATCACGCATAAAAACTCCTGTGAGCATTGCAGAAAAGCTGACCCGTAAGGGGCTTCCCATTACTGTTGAAAATATTGAAAACAACCTTTTCGATATTGCGGGAATACGTGTTATCTGTGCATTTCCCGAGGACATTTACAAGATCGCCGAGCAGCTTATCTGTCAGGATGATATACGCCTTGTCCGTAAAAAGGACTACATTCTCTCACCCAAGCCAAACGGATACCGCAGTCTCCACCTTATCGTTGAGGTGCCCATCTTCCTTTCAACAGGCAAGCGTCCTATGAAGGTCGAGGTCCAGCTTCGTACTATTGCAATGGATTTCTGGGCAAGTCTTGACCATAAGATGAAATATAAGAAATCTGTTTCCGATCAGGAATATATTGCCGCTGAGCTGAGAAAATGTGCGGATATAATCACTGCTACCGATTACCGTATGCAGGAGCTCCGCAATATGATCGACGAAGAACAGTAAGTCTATAAACATTAGAATATTACCTCCTTTTATGCAAAAACTATTCTGTAACCGCAGAATTACAGAATAGCATAAGGGAGGTATTTTTTTGCATTCAAAAACAAAGATGTATATTCTCGGAGCAGTGTCGGGCTTTGCCAACGGGCTTTTCGGCTCGGGCGGCGGGATAATCGCAGTGCCCATGCTGAAAAAGACAGGGTACGATACAAAGAAAGCACACGCCTGTTCACTTGGGATAACTCTTCCCTTATCCGCAGTTTCGGTCATATTTTACCTTACCATTAGCTCTGCTGAGCTTGACATAAAGGGCTCCCTGGGACTTGTGCCCTTTGGTCTGGCAGGAGCTGTTCTCGGAACCCTGCTCATGAAAAAGATCTCCTCTGTGTGGCTGTCACGGCTTTTCGGAATACTGCTTATCGCTGCAGGATGGAGGATGCTTTTTACATGAGCCTGCTCACATTTTTTGCTGCGTTCCTTACGGGAATACTTGCTGCAATGGGCGTTGGCGGAGGAATGATACTCATCCTCTGGCTTACTGTATTTATGGGAACAGATCAGATCACCGCACAGGGAACAAATCTGATATTTTTCCTGCCCATTGCACTGCTGTCTGTTATTATTCACAACAAAAACGGATATATAAAATTCCGTGAGATCTATCCTGCCATAATAACAGGGATAGCAGGAGCGTGTCTTGGTGCATTTACTGCCGAATATCTCGGCTCTCCCCTGCTCAGAAAAATCTTCGGTGGATTTATACTGCTTATCGGGATAAAATCCCTTTTTGCACGTAAGGAAAAGGAATAATACCGAAAGATCATTTTTCAGTCTTGTTTTTGCGGAATCCCATGTAGCTTTCAAGTATTATCACCGCTGCGACCGCATCCACAATATTCTTGCGTTTCTGTCCTCTTACGTTGACAGTGTTGAGATAATTGTGAGCGGAAACTGTGGTACAGCGTTCATCCCACATTACTACCTCGATACCTGTAAGCTCTTGAAGCCTTTCACCGAAGAGGATGCATTTTTCTCCACGCTCTCCTACTGTATTGTTCATATTCTTCGGGAATCCAACGACAAGCAGCTCGGCGTTTTCCTTTTTTGCAAGCTCTGCTGTTTTTTCAAGACATCTGTCGAAGTTTTTTTCAAAAATAACAGTAAGGGGAGAAGCAAGAAATTCACTTTTATCACATACAGCAATTCCTGTTCTGCTGTCTCCGAAGTCTACCGACATAATACGCATTATTGCTGTCCTCCCTTTTCGGCTGTATCCTTATTCCACCTTGAAAATGAAAGAGTGGAAAGCTCGGGTGTGAGATGGGAGGAATCGTTCTTGAAAATGATATGCGGTTTTATATCGTCACCGTATTCGATAAGGGAAACTGCTGTATTATCAGCCCATCCCGGGTCTGCGTAGTTCTCCCATGCTCTGCCGTCGGCATAGTTGAGATAAGCCTTGATAGCCATACCGTGAGAGACTACAGCAATTGTACGTCCGGCATTTTCAGCAGCAAGAGCGTCTATCTGACGAGCCATACGATCATATACCTGCTGTGTGGATTCTCCAAAGGGAGCCTGAAAACAGTTAATTTTTGTTTTCCACATCTCATACTGCTCGGGATACAGATCGGGCAGCTCTGCCCATTTTTTTGTTTCCCAGTCGCCGCCGTCTATCTCAATAAGATCCTCACGTATCTCAACAGGCAGTCCGTGATGCATATTCACGGCTGCTGCTGTTGATAAGGCTCTGTTCAGCGGACTGGAATACAGACGCTCTATGGGGATATCGCGGAAACGTTCAGCAAGACATTCAAGCTGCTTTTTCCCCTTTTCTGTAAGCTCGGTATTTACCCGTCCCTGAAAAAATTCCTTTATATTTCCCTCTGCTTCCGCATGACGGACAAGATATATCTTCATACTTAAGGGATGTCCTTTCCTTACCAGGGCTTGACTGCACCGATAATATCCTTGATATCGGTGTTGTTCTTCGCACAGTATTCGCTGAGGCCCTCATTTATCTTAACAGGAGTCATGGGGTCAGCAAATAAAGCCGCTCCCACCTGAACGAGAGATGCACCTGCCATCATCATCTCAGCAGCATCCTCCCATGTGGAAACTCCTCCCATGCCGCATACGGGTATCTTTACAGCATTTGCTGTCTGCCATACCATTCTGACAGCAACAGGGAAAATTGCGGGACCCGAAAGTCCTCCCACATTATTGTGAAGCACGGGACGCTTTGTGCGGATATCTATCCTCATTCCTAAAAGTGTATTGATAAGTGAAACTGCATCAGCACCCTCTGCTTCGCAAGCCTTGGCAATATCTGTGATGCTTGTTACATTAGGTGAGAGCTTCATCATAACAGGCTTGCTTGTTGCATTGCGGATGATCTTAGTGATCTGTGCTGCTCCTTCGCATGATACGCCGAAAGCCGCTCCTCCTGCCTTCACATTGGGACAGCTGATATTCACTTCTATCATATCAACATCGGTCTTGTCAAGCTTCTCCGCTATGATCCTGTATTCATCGGCATCTGAGCCTGCAATGTTTGCTATAACTACGGTATCCTTTGTCTTAAGATAGGGCAGCTCCTCTGCAATAAAGTGATCTATACCAGGGTTCTGGAGACCTACACTGTTAAGCATACCCATAGGAGTTTCTGCGATCCTGGGAGGAAGATTGCCCGTTCTGCGGGCACCTGTTGTACCCTTTACGGATATACCTCCAAGCTGTGAAAGAGGAAAAAACTCCTCGTATTCCTTACCATATCCGAATGTTCCCGATGCGGGAACGATAGGATTCTTGAAATGGATCCCGCAGAAATCCACGCCCAGTCTTGTCATATCAGTCATCGAAAACTACCTCCTCGGAATCAAATACAGGTCCGTCCTTGCAGACATGAGCATAATACTCCTCACCGTCACGGATGGTACGGCAGGCACAAACGAGACAAGCACCAACACCGCATCCCATTCGTTCTTCAAGGGATACCTGGCACTTCACTCCTGCATTTCTTGATGCTTCAATAATTCTTTTCAGCATAACGGAAGGACCGCAGGCATAGATGATATCGGGCTTTTCTGCGGAAAGACACCGGGCAAGTGCATCCGTAACAAATCCCTTTTCTCCTGCAGAGCCGTCGTCTGTACAAAGAATAACCTCTGCTCCCGAAGCCTTGAAATCCTCTTGTAAAATAACTGCAGCTGCGTTTCTGAATCCGCTGATAACAGTTGCATTCCTGCCATAGTGCTTTGCTATGGGGAGCATAGGCGGATTACCGATACCGCCTCCGATGATAACAGCCTTTTTACTGCTGTCAAGGAGAGTAAAGCCGTTTCCGCCCAGAGGTGCAACGATATCTATCATATCACCTGTACTGAGCATGGAAAGCTCCTTTGTACCCTTTCCCCGTACCTCAAACACTATCCGCAAAGTACCCTTTTCCTTGTCTATTCCGCAGATGGAAATAGGTCTGCGGAGCATAAATCCCTCTGCCTTGACGTTTACGAACTGTCCGCACACAGCAGCTGCTGCAACATCGGGACAAAGGATAGTCATGTCGTAGATTTCCTTTGCAAGAGTAGTCTTGCTTACAATAGGGTACATACCCTGTGTATACTTCATATAATCATCCTTTCAGTCACAGTGGTTTTCTTCTTATATCATCTTTTTCGTATTCTTCTTCGGGCAGGAACGGAGTCTCGGATATCTCATCCATACTGTCCGTATTTTCCTTGGTATATGCGGTCTTTACGCTGCTCTGGAACCAGTCATTCTTATGCTTTTCGGCAGCCTTGATACCGTACATTCCCGCTGTCTTATTTCCCGATTCCTGAATGGTCTCATATTCCTCAAGAGGCATTTCGTCCGGAGTGAAATATTCAAGCTTCTTGTTTTTCTCAAGCCATTTATTCCGCATTTTCACGTAATGGGACCGTCCCATATAGTTCATGTTCAGGTCAAAATCAGGAAATCCCTCCTGTGTTTTCAGATAATCGAGCTCCTTGAAGTTGCGATGGGCAAGGTCGGTCATATAAAAACCCGCACAGGCATATATCCACCAGAGTACAGCAAATAAAATGTTATTCTTAGGTGAGATCATTGATATCCTGCCTGTGATAAGCATATAACCGCAGACTATCTGAGACAGGTACAGCAGATAATTGAAGAAATGAGGTATTCTGTAAAAGAATCTGCATCCCAAAAAGGAAAGCACGGAAATGACAGGACATAATATCATGGTTATCGCCCATGGACAGATGGGAAATTCGGATAGCTTTTCTCCTGTTGCTGCTTCTACCGCCATGGTGGTAACGCTGTAGAGCGTCCATTGGTTCAGCATGATAACTGATAATATTCCTATAGGAAGCGAAACAAAAAGGTTATAGTTAAAGGATATCCTGAATCTGTCCCGTACAGCTATCATACTTGCCCGATTCAGTTCAAAATTCTGGTCACGTACAGCTTCCGATTCCATATGCTTCCTCCTGTCACTTCATCTGCAGAAAACGGGCGAAATATATTTTCGCCCGCACCGCAAAATATATAATCGTCAAATTGTCATATCTTCGTAATGTCAACCATTTCCATATCTTCAATATTCTTGCCCATTGCAAGGATATCAGCAACCGCATTGGCTGTGTCAATAGCCGTGAGGCAGCAGATGGAACGCTCAACTGTCTTGCGGCGTATCTTAACGCTGTCAAAGGCGGGGATACGTCCCTTTGCGGATGTGGAAATAACGTAGCTTATCTTTCCTTCATCAAGCATGGACATAACATTCGGCTTTTCTTCGGACGCCTTTCTTACCACGTTAGCAGCGATCATGTTTCTGTTGAGAACGGATGCTGTACCGCTTGTTGCATAGATATCAAATCCAAGCTGCTCAAACTTCTCGGCTACGTAGAGTATCTCCTGCTTGTCAGTATCTCTTACTGTAAAGAGCACGCCGCCGTCCCTCTTCATGTTGTAGCCTGCACCGATAAGTCCCTTGAAGAGAGCGTCCTCAAAGTTTCTTGCGATACCGAGACATTCGCCTGTTGACTTCATCTCGGGACCGAGAGCTGTATCAACATCGTGGAGCTTTTCAAAGCTGAATACAGGTACCTTTACTGCGATATATTCGGCTTCCTTGTAAAGTCCGCCCTGATATCCCTGCTCAGCAAGAGTTTCGCCCATCATGATCCTTGTAGCGATATCCACCATAGGAACTCCCGTAACCTTGGAAATGTAGGGAACCGTTCTTGAAGAACGGGGATTTACCTCGATAACATAAACCTCATTATTATAAACGACATACTGGATATTTACCAGACCGATTACATTAAGTTCCTTGGCAAGCTTCATTGTGTAGTCGATGATAGTATCTCTGATCTTCTTTGTAAGGGTCATTGCAGGGTATACAGAGATGGAGTCTCCGGAATGAATACCTGCACGCTCGATATGCTCCATGATACCGGGAATGAGACATTCCTTGCCATCGCAGATAGCATCAACCTCAACTTCCTTGCCCATCATGTACTTATCGATAAGCACAGGATTTTCAAGGTTTGTACGCATGATGATCTCCATATACTCAATGATATCCTGGTCGGAGTGAGCGATTATCATGTTCTGTCCGCCCAGTACATAGGATGGACGCATAAGAACGGGATATCCCAGAGCCTCGGCAGCCTTAAGAGCCTCCTCAGTATTCATTACCGTATGACCTGAGGGACGAGGAATGCCGCACTTGTTCAGCAGCTCGTCAAAACGCTCTCTGTCCTCTGCAGCGTCGATGCTGTCAGCGGATGTACCCAGAATATTTACTCCCATTTCAGAAAGATGCTTTGTCAGCTTGATAGCAGTCTGTCCGCCGAACTGAACAACAACGCCATAGGGCTGTTCCGTTTCGATAATGGACTCAACATCCTCCTTGGTAAGGGGGTCGAAATAAAGTCTGTCGCCTGTATCAAAGTCAGTGGAAACGGTCTCGGGGTTATT
This sequence comes from Huintestinicola sp., assembly GCA_051882495.1. GTDB lineage: Bacteria > Bacillota > Clostridia > Oscillospirales > Ruminococcaceae > Huintestinicola. Next base: position 19,336 of record JBJERX010000120.1, read on the forward strand.
ATTGCAGATAACTGCGTCATATCCCAGCTCCTTCAATGCCCATACACAGTGAACGGAGCAGTAGTCGAACTCGATTCCCTGACCGATTCTGATAGGTCCCGAACCGAAAACGATGACCTTCTTCTTGCCCTTGTCGGTTCTTTCAATAAACTGCTTTGCTTCGTTCTCCGAATCAAATGTGGAGTAGAAGTAAGGGGTTTCTGCTTTGAACTCGCCTGCACAGGTATCAACCATTTTATATACGGCTCTTGTTCTCTTGGGACACTTCTGACCGCTCATATTTTCAATTGTACTGTCAAGATAGCCGAAACGCTTTGCTATATCATATTTATCCTCGGTAAGCTCGCCTTCCGCAAGCCATGCTTCAAGCTCGGCAAGGTTTTTAAGCTTGGAGAGGAACCAATTGTCGATCATTGTAATATTATGGATATCATCAATGGAAACACCACGCTTGATAGCTTCAAATACAACAAAGGAACGTTCATCATCAACGTTATGAAGTCTCTCACGTATCTCATCATCTGTGAGTGATTTAAGCTTTTTCAGGTTCATGCTGTCAAGACCAAGCTCAATGGAGCGTACAGCCTTCATCATAGCATGCTCGAAGGATGTACCGATAGCCATGACCTCGCCTGTTGCCATCATCTGCGTGCCCAGAGTACGCTTTGCGTAAACGAACTTGTCAAAGGGCCACTTGGGGAACTTGACTACAACATAGTCAAGAGCAGGCTCGAAGCATGCGTAGGTCTTGCCTGTGACCTGATTGATGATCTCATCAAGTGTGTAGCCTACTGCGATCTTGGAAGCAACCTTTGCGATGGGATATCCCGTTGCCTTTGACGCAAGTGCGGAGGAACGTGATACTCTTGGGTTTACCTCGATAACTGCATATTCAAAGGATGTAGGGTGAAGTGCGAACTGACAGTTGCATCCGCCCTCTACCTTGAGCTCGGAAATAATGTTCAGAGCAGCTGTTCTGAGCATCTGATACTCCTTATCCGTAAGTGTGACTGCAGGAGCGATAACGATACTGTCACCTGTGTGAACACCTACAGGGTCAAAGTTTTCCATAGAGCAGACTGTAATTACATTTCCCTTTCGGTCACGGATAACCTCAAACTCTATCTCCTTCCATCCGCTTATGCACTTTTCAACGAGTATCTGCGTAATGGGTGAAAGTCTCAGACCGTTTGTGGAAATATCAATAAGCTCTTCCTCATTGTAAGCTATACCGCCGCCTGTACCGCCCAGAGTGAATGCAGGACGGACGATAACGGGGTAATCTATCACCTTGGCGAAATCCACTGCATCCTCAACAGTCTCAACAACCTTAGAGGGGATAACAGGCTCGCCGATCTTTTCCATTGTGTCCTTGAATGCCTGTCTGTCCTCTGCCTTATGAATGGTTTCGGGATTTGCACCAAGGAGCTTTACATTATGGGAATCAAGGAATCCATCTGCCGCAAGCTGCATGGAAAGTGTAAGGCCTGTCTGTCCTCCAAGAGTGGACAGGATGCTGTCAGGCTTTTCGATCTCGATGATCTTCTTGACAACGTCAAGAGTAAGAGGCTCGATATATACCTTATCCGCCATAGCCTTATCTGTCATGATAGTAGCGGGGTTGGAGTTGATAAGAACTACCTCCAGACCCTCCTGCTTAAGAGCACGGCAGGCCTGTGTTCCTGCATAGTCAAACTCAGCAGCCTGACCGATTATGATAGGTCCTGAGCCGATAACAAGGACCTTTTTGATATCTGAACGAAGGGGCATCTTACTCACTCTCCTTTGAAGCCTTTATCATATCAATGAATCTGTCGAAAAGATATGCTGTATCGTGGGGACCCCCGCATGCCTCGGGATGGAACTGTACAGTAAAGCAAGGGAAATCCTTATACTGTACACCCTCACAGGTCTTGTCATTTGCATTGATATGTGAGACCTCGCCCACACTCTTGTCAATGCTGTCACCTACAACTGCATAACCATGATTCTGGGAGGTAACGAATGTTCGGTCGATAGTAAGGTCGATAACCGGCTGATTGGCACCTCTGTGACCATACTTGAGCTTCTCTGTCCTTGCACCGTTTGCAAGAGCCATAAGCTGATGACCGAGACAGATGCCGAAAATGGGAATGTTCAGCTCCCTGATCTTTTTCAGGTTTTCGATGACATCGGTATTCTCGGTGGGGTCACCGGGGCCGTTTGAGAGCATGATGCCGTCTGGGTTCATCTCCTTTATCTCCTCGGGAGATGTGGATGCGGGAACTACGGTTACATTGCATCCTCTGTTTACAAGCTCACGGCGGATGTTGTACTTATATCCGAAGTCAAAAAGAACAACGTCATATTTTCCGTTTTCAGCAGGGAAATATTCCTTTTCCTTTACGGTAACACTCTTTACAGCATTTCTGATGGTAAATGCCTTTATCTGCTCCAGCAGCTCTGCCTTTTTCTCATAGACATTTTCCGTTGTGATAACGCCGTTCATTACGCCGTTCTCACGGATTATTCTTGTGAGGCTTCTTGTGTCAATGGAATGGATGCCGATAATGTTATGCTTTTTGAGGAATTCATCAACATTTCCCTCACACCTGAAATTGGAAGGAGCACCGCACCATTCTCTTACTATATATCCGCTAACACATGATGTCTTTGACTCATAATCAATATCATTTACACCGTAGTTTCCGATAAGCGGAAAGGTCTGTGTAACGATCTGACCAAAATAGCTGGGGTCGGACAGCGTTTCTTCATAGCCTGTCATACCTGTGGCAAAAACGATCTCACCGATAGAAGTACCCTTTGCACCGAAAGAGTATCCTTCGAAGATATGTCCGTCGGCAAGCATAACATAAGCCTTTTCACCTACATTGAATAAAGACATTTGTTACCCTCCTGAAAATTATTATATAATATATATTCGGAACAGAGATAATCCCCGCTCTCATCAAGATCTGTCTGCACAAGCCTGTGAAGACTGATCCCTAATATCATTCCTTGGAAGGAGCCTTGATCTCGGGGAGATATGATGTGATATCATCTCTCATTCTGATGACCTCTCTCCTTGCAGCTGCTGCAAACTCTGTTTCGGGGCAGTTTTCTTCCTTCTTGTACGCACACATTACTGCACGGGAGGAATTAACGATGGCACCGAGTCCGTTCTTGTCGAAACCCTTTGCAACGCCCTCTGCACCGCCGCCCTGTGCTCCGTATCCTGGAACCAGAAACAGTGTGTGAGGAAGCTTCTCACGCATTTCTGCAAGCATTTCTGGATAAGTTGCACCTACAACGGCACCTACGGATGAATATCCGTATTCACCGATGCTCTCAGCACCCCACTTTTCGCACATATCGCCCATTGTCTCGTAAATTGTCTTTCCGTCGCAGAGACGTCTGTCCTGAAGCTCTCCGGAGGACTTGTTGGATGTTTTTACGAGGACGAAGATTCCGCCGGCTGTTTTAAGTGCGGGGGCGATACCGTCTGTGCCAAGGTAGCCGTTTACGGTAAGTGCATCCGCTCCGAAAACGGGAGTCATATCACCGAATATGTCTGTCTCCCCAAGATAAGCAGTGGAATATGCTTCCATTGTTGCACCGATATCATTTCTTTTGCCGTCAACAATAACGTACATTCCCTTTGAACGTGCGTAGTCGATAGTCTTGTAAAGTGCCTTAACGCCATGATAGCCGTACATCTCATAGTAAGCCGCCTGAGGCTTTACAGCTGGAACAATATCGCAGATAGCATCAATGATCGCTTTGTTGAACTTAAGGATAGCCGCTGCTGCTGCCTTTGTTCCCTTGCCGTGCTTTTCAAGGCACTCCTTTTTGATGTACTCGGGAACATAATCCAGCTTGGGGTCAAGTCCCACAACTGTTGGATTCCCCGTCTCGATGATCTTTGCGATAAGCTTGTCAAATGCTGATGTCATTTTTGCTTCACTCCTTATAATATCATCCGAACAGTAGATTATCCTGCCGTCGGATACTGTCATAACGTTCTGTCCTTTAAGCCTTTCACCCTTGAATACGGTATTTTGTGATCTTGAATGGAGCTTTTCGGGGTCTACTGTCCATTCCTTATCCAGATCAACCAGAATAAACTCCGCAGGAGCATTCTTTTCAAGGAGAGCGGGAGGTATACCCATGATCCTGCGAGGCTCCGCAGACATAAGGGTAACTATGCTTTCCAGAGGCATAAAGCCTGTGTGGTAAAGCTGAGTAAGGGTAACGGAAAGGGAGGTTTCAAGTCCCACAACTCCGTTAGGTGCTTTATGGAAATCTGCCTTTTCCTCCGCTGCATGAGGAGCGTGATCCGTAACGATGCAATCGATAGTTCCGTCAAGGACGCCCTTAAGTATTGCAAGCCTGTCGCTTTCCTCTCTGAGAGGAGGATTCATGCGGTAATCCGCATCCATTGCCAACAGCTTTTCATCGGTATATGTGAAATAGTGAGGAGCAGTCTCACATGTGACTCTTACTCCCCTTTTCTTAGCATCACGGATAATGCCCACGCTTCCCTTTGTTGAAACGTGGCATATATGTATACGTGCTCCGCAGGAATCTGCAAGAGCTATCTCTCTTGCTGTTATGCTGTCCTCGGAGGCTCTGTCCATTCCCTTGACGCCAAGCTTTTCGGAAACGGCACCCTTATTAATGATGCCCCCGTTGATGATAGACAGGTCTTCGCAATGGGAAACTGCAAGAAGCCCGTTATCCTTTGTCATTTCCAGAGCCTGTCTCATAAGTTCAGCATTCTCAACAGGTCTGCCGTCATCGGAGATAAGCAGTGCTCCTGCAGCCTTGTATTCATCAAAATCCGCAAGCTCGTTTCCGCTCATACCCTTTGTAATGGCTCCCACGGGATAGACCTTTACTCCTGTTCCCCGAGCCTTGTCTGTCATATAGCGTATCACTTCAGCATTGTCGCAGACAGGCTTGGTGTTAGGCATACATGCAACCGCAGTAACGCCGCCCGCAGCAGCAGCAGCACAGCCTGTAAGGATATCCTCCTTATGAGTCTGCCCAGGATCACGGAAATGAACGTGCATATCGCAGAGAGCGGGCATTGCTGTAAGTCCGCTTCCGTCGATAGTATCAAAGCCGTCGGGGGATCTTTTTCCATGAGGGAGGATATCTGTTATTATACCGTTTTCAACAAATATATCGCAGTGTTTTCTAATATCCTTCTCTGTACAGATATCAGCGTTCAGCACGGCAAATCTGCTGCTCATATTATCCGTCCTTTCGATTTTGGGTCATTCGAGGATTACGACCTTATCGCAGCCGTCCACCTCGTTCATCATTACTTTTACTGATTCTTCCCGAGATGTAGGAACATTCTTCCCTACATAATCCGGTCTGATGGGTAGCTCACGATGTCCTCTGTCAACAAGGACTGCAAGCTGGATGCTTCGTGGTCGTCCCCTGCTCATAACTGCGTCTATGGCAGCGCGGCAGCTTCTTCCCGTGAAGATAACATCATCCACAAGGACTACCTTTTTATCCTCCACATCAAAAAAAACAGAGGATCTGTCACCATTGGCGGCACCCTTTCCGTCATCACGATAGGCGGTGATATCAAGTGTCCCCACAGGTATATCAGCTTCCTCTGCTTCGTTAAGTCTTTCGGCAATGCGTGAAGCAAGAAATACTCCCCTTGACATTATGCCGATAAGGCAAAGATCCTCTGTGCCCTTATTTCTTTCGGCTATTTCATAAGAAATACGTGCAACAGCTCTATTCATGGATTTTTCGTCAAGAATTACTGCTTTCTGAGTCAACCTGCTCACCTCCCATGCTTTATGCCAATAAAAAAACCTGTCGTCAAATCCATGACAGACAGGCTTGAAAATCATAGTTATCCCGCAGCTTAGCCATAATTCGGACATAGTGTGCGGTCAATTTCACAGCTGCCTTGTCAATCTCACGGGATCAACTTAAAGGTTGCCTTTATTATGAAATCTATTATAGCACATTTCTACGGATATGTCAACAGCATTTGCGGCTATTTGAATAATTTTTATTTCAAAACTGCATTTTCTTCAGAAAGCTTCTTTTCCTCTATGACCTCTTCGACCTCTTCATCCTCCTGAAGTTCTGCCTTTATTCCATATATTCTGTTTCTCAGGTCTGTGAGTGATTTGGAATAGCTGCTGGACTTCATCTTGGGAAATGCCTTGACAATACGGTCAACAGAAAGATCTCTTTCGTTGAAAAGCTTTTCGTACTCTGCACGGAGCTTTTCTCTGTTTGCTGCATTTATATCCTGGATATTATCCTTAACGGCTATGACCCTGTCAACGGCATTATCCTTTGCGGCGATCACCCTATCCACTGCATTTTCCTTTACAGCCATAACCTTATCCACATTCTCCATAACCATAATGGTTCCCTGGGCGAGCTTCCTTCCTGTTTTTTCGGAAACAGCAAGGAGAAGATTGTTGATCTCCTCCATTCGCTTCAGACGTCTGTTAAGACGCTTGACTGCTGAAACGGAGCCTACAAGGTCAATAGCGATCAGAACAGACATTACGGCAATAATTCCGAACCCTACTTTGACCGGCAGCATATCCACACCCTTTTCAACTACGGGATGAACTATACGCACAACAATTACACATCCGAGGCCCCACATGATGGAAACCTTCATACATATGTAGCCTTTGAAATTGAACCGCTCATGAGAATAATCCCACCATTTATTGTGGAACAGCTTTTCCATCCCCAGTCCTACCATCAGCTCAAAGGTCGTACACAAGGCTGCAGAGGCAAAAAACAGCAGAACAAACGTGTTCTCTATGGGTCGGAAGAAAGTCACTATCATAAGCACGCCGAAGCCGTAGATCGGGCATATAGGCATGCTCAGGAATCCCCGGTTCTGATATTCCCCTGTTTCAAGCGTCATATAACATACTTCGATCCCCCAGCCGATAAAGCTCCAGAAGCAGAAAAGAAGAAACATCTGATACAGGCTGTAGCCGAAAAATGGCAATGGTTCCATAGTTTTCCTCCTGTCATATCACATCTGAGCCGTTAACGCACATCCTGAACCGCACCCCAAGAAAATCCGCCGATTTTTTGCAGAGTATCATTCGCTTCATAAATATCTCAAAATACTCCATTACTGATGATATCTTGTTGTCAATAGTCAGGTCAAGTATAAGCTCAGTCTTTTCGTCATTAAAATAAAGCTCGGAACTTTCCACGGCAAAATTCACTCTGTCGTGGATATCCTCAGCGATGTCCGCAACATTCCTCACTCTGCTCCTGCGGACATCGGTCTTATCTGCGATTATGAGAGCAGCCGCAATGGCATTATGGGGAACTGCTGTACCCTCGTCATGATTTCCTATAGCTGATATGATGCTGCAGATCTCGTCAGCGGGCATATTCAGGTTATCAAGCAGACGGAATGCCATTACAGCACCGCTCTGTGCATGGTCAACACGGTTTATGACATTTCCGATGTCGTGCATATATGCGGCGATCTTACCAAGCTCGATCTTGCGGGGATCGCAGCCAAGGGTTGAAAGTATCATTTCAACAGTCTCCGCAACCTTGGTAACATGAGCAAAGGAATGCTCCGTATACCCCTGTGCCGCAACGGCAGCGTCGGCATTTTTTATATAGGTATGGATATCGGGATTTCTCGTTATATATTCATAAGTGACTTCACTTGACATGCTTATCCTCCGTAACCAGCCGATCCTCGGCATTTTTCAGCAAATACATATACATTATACGTTTCCCGCTGTGAAAAGTCAAGTGAGTTTACAAAGATTTGGCTTAAGTGATGAAAACACTGTAAAAATACATCAAATGGTATAAAAACAAGCCGGATATTTTGGTATACTGTACCATTTTGTAACCAAATAAGCATTGACCTTTTCTCAAAAGAATTATATAATAGAATATGTAGAATAATTACGGCTTATCCCGACCGGTGTCGGATAATAAAAAAAAAATGCCGTTTTTGTCTTTTTGTAGAATAAAAGAATGGAGATGCAACATATTGAAGCTGTTCAGCACTGTAGGTGCCGGGCTTCTTTCTCTTGCTGTACTGCTGTCAGGTTCATATTTTTTGTATGACAGAAGCGGTGAGTTTGAGAAGGAAAACGGCATGGATACAACGCCTGAATTTCCTGCCCGCAATGAAGTGACCGAGGAGATCTCGGCTGCCGCTCATGCAGACACGGAACCACAGGACGGTGTTATCTCATACGAGGAATACCCCTCGAAAAATGGATCTGATGACCCCGGCAGACCTGCCGATGCAGCAGGCAAGCCCACATCTGTTTCATTCACATTCCTGGGTGACTGTATTCTTTCCTCCTATGCCGGAGATGTCCGTGAGGATACATTTTCGGAATATGCCAAGTATGAATCCGATTCCTACTTTTTCAAAAAAGCTGTACCTTATTATAAGGACAGTGATTTTGTAGTAGCTAACAGCGAATTTGTTCTGAGTGACAGAGCACTTCCCAAAATATCAAAGGAGGGAAATGCTTTCTGGTTCAAATCCCCCGCATCCCATGCATCAATCCTCCGTGCAGGAAATATAGATATCGTATCCATCGCAAACAACCACACCTTTGATTACGGTGATGAAGGCTATGCCGATACCAAGCAGTCGCTGGAGAATGCAGGCATCACCTGGGGCGATGTGGATAATCCGGTTTATGTCACCAAGAATGGCATCACATTCGGTATCATCTGTACCAAGATGTTCGGCACGGGATATGATTCGGTTATTGCTCCCGCTATCCGGGAAGTCAAGGAAAACAGCGATATACAGATACTGTTCTTCCACGGCGGAACAGAAAACACCCATGTGCCCGATGAATGGCTGGTAGAAATGTGCCATAGCTACGCGGATATGGGCATTGACCTTATCGTAGGCTCCCATCCTCACGTACTTCTTCCCATGGAGGAATACAACGGTGTGGATATTTTCTATTCTCTGGGCAATTTCTGCTATGGCGGAAACCGTACCCCGGAAAACAGAACAGTCATTCTTACTGAGACATTCAACTTTGACGAAAACGGTGTTTATACTTCACAGGAAGAAACATTCACTCCTTTCTATGTATATACAGGTGATTATAACAACTGGCAGCCTGCTCCCATTGAAGATCCTATGGAGCAGTCCAAGGTAGTATCATTTATGTACGGAAAAAGTGCCCTTCCCTACTGATATTAACTTGCTCCGCAGGACGATAATGCAGCAAATCGTTCTGCGGATTAACTTATTTCTGCACAGAACTGCTGATTGCTCCGAAAAGCATCTGTTTGTATTTTTCCCGTCACCATGCACAGTTATCCAAATATCCGATGATATCAGACAGTGATCATAGTTCAGAATTCTTATAGAAGAATACCACAAAGGATAATCATCGGCTTTATGCATTTTCTGCTGTTTGCCGATGATATCAGGTTCAGGTGAGATAATTATGAAAAAAAGACTCATGGGGTTAAGGAATAAGATCCTCCTGCTCACAATACTTCCTGCCACATTGCTCATGTTAGTTTCCGCTTCCGTGATGACAGTTGCAATGCGTCATATGATAGACGGCATTTTCAGAACAGGTACTGCAGGAAGCACCGAGCTGGCATGCAGCAGAGCTGCTGCTGTTGTGAATGAATACACATCACTGATTTCAAGAAAATCAGACGAATCCTGCTTCGGTTCCTTCTTCAAGACTGCAGACGACCGTGACAATGCAGAAAACAACGCCTATTACAGCTATGTTCTTGCTGAGCTGGACTCTATCATCACACAGCATGGAAGCTATGCTGAATCTGCATGGGCCGCCTCCCTTGAGCATCCCGATCTCATCGTAACAAATTCATCCTACGGCATCCCTCCTTCCGGAGATTTTGACCTTACCCAGACTCCCTTTTACAAGCCGTTTATTGAAAGCAACGAGGATACTTATGTCACCGATCCATATTCAGGCTTCGGAGGGCAGGAGAAGGTTGTTTCTGTGGTTTCTGTTGTAAGGGATGTTGTGACCGACAAAGCTTTGGGTATAATCGGCATAGACATTTCTCCGGACTTTTTTTATTCAAAAATGGATATCATAACCCGCAGCAGTGAGACAACAATGTTCATCCGCTCGGGTAACGGTATAGTAATGTACGCTCCCGACAAAAATGATATTATGGGAGAATTCTCCCGTATAGAACTTGAATTCAGAAATTTTGACGGAATGATAAACAATTACAAGCTTAAAGGTGTATCCATGGCAGGTTCGTGTTCTGCTATCCCCAACAGCTCATGGACAGTGTACTCGCTGAAACCTACATCAGGCATAAAAAAAATGGTATTCAGCTACTCTGTGCTTATCATCGGTCTGTTCACAGCTATACTGCTGATCCTCGTTATTCTCATGTTCATCGCTTCGGGAATGGTGGCAAAGCCGCTCCAGAATTACACACGGAAGATCAATAATATCCACTTCGATGAGGAATCGCTGAACTGGAGTGATGAAGATCTGCTGGTACCCGATGGATGCCGTGAGCTTGAGCACTTTGCTATCGGTTTCAATTCCCTTATACAAAGAAACCGTGAAATGCTCGAGGAGCTTCATCAGATGAATATCGAAACGGATAAGGAACGGCGGCTTTATCAGACTGCTCTGGAAAGCTCCCCAGATATCGTATTTGAATATGACATCGCAAGTGATGTGCTCATTTCCTACGGTTCTATATGGGAAAAGGACGCAACCAAGACGCTCCAGTCGGAAACTAAAAACTTCGTAAGCAGCTTCATCGACAGGGACGAGTTCGTGTTCCCTGAACGCAACAGCTTCATTACATTTTTTGAAACATCCGAGATCACTCAGCAGGTCAGATTCGGATATAAGAATCCCGATGGAAACATCTGCTGGTACAGCTGTGACGGAAAGCCTATTTACGATAAGAACAACAAGTCTGACAAGCCTGTCAAGATCGTCGGCAAATTTACTAACATTGATGACCTTGTTTCTCTGAAATCTGTTGCTGAGTGCGACGCTCTCACAGGCTTCCTTAACAAGATATCCACCGAAAACTACATCAGCAGCTACCTCTCCAAGAACGAATTCTCCGAAAACGCTGTCCACGCTGTTGCTCTTATTGATATCGACAATTTCAAAAGCCTCAACGATAAGTTCGGTCATGCAGCAGGTGATGCCGCATTGGTTGAGATAGCATCGAAGATCCGCTCCATATTCCGTGAAAGTGATATCTTAGGACGCATCGGCGGTGACGAATTCCTTGTATTTATGAAAAACATCCCCGACAAGGAGGTATGCAGCAAGATCTGTCGGCGTATCTGCGACATGGTCCGCAAGACCTACACCAATGACAGCGGTATCAGTGTTACCATCTCCTCCAGCGTCGGCGTATCTCTTTACAGCGAACACGGCAGGGATTTTAATTCCCTCTACAAGGCTGCGGATATTGCAATGTACCTTACCAAAGCCCGCGGAAAGAATGATTTCACTATCTACAACGGTGAAGAACGTCCCCAATATGTAAGTGACAGGACGTAACGCTATAAAGAATAATTACGCAAAAACTTTTATATAACGATAGTTTTTTGCAACAAATATCAAATACGGTTCGGTTATCTGATACTGCTTTTCAGACATAACGGACCGTATTTTTTTAGTTTTCCGTAATTTTTTGTGATATTTTGTTGAAAAATGATGAAAAACTATTGCAGTCATACTTTGTGTTGTGATATAATATTATAGTATTGTATAATAGCATACAGTATATATCGCATAACAGCCATAGAATTCAGCTGCAGCATACTATTTCTATCTGAATAGTCCCATTCACGCTTAACGGCAGGGATGCGGAACGTGAAAGGATTGGTTAATAATGAAAGGCGATCTCCATTGTCACACCACACTGTCTGACGGTTCACTCGGTATTGAAGAGGTTATTGCTCAGGCCAAAAGGATTGGTCTTGATTTTATTTCTATCACCGACCATGATACAATGTCAACTATATCTCGTGCAAAGGTTCTGGGTGAACGATATGGCGTGCAGACTATACCCGGCGTCGAGATCACAGCATGGGACAAGAACCGCAACAGAAAGGCGCATATTCTTTGCTACAATCCCCAGAAGCCGGACAGGCTTGAAGGTATCTGCCGCAGATGCAGCGATATCCGTCAGGCGTGCTCAAAGGAAACTGTTGAAAATGTGCTTAAAAAATTCCCTATAACAGCGGAAGATATCACGAAGCATGTGAACGGCTCAAAAAGCATTTATAAGCAGCACATCCTCCACGCACTTATCGAATACGGTTACTCAACACATTTCTACGGCAAGCTGAACGATGAGCTTTTCAACGAAAAAACAGGTTCATGCATTGTTGAACGTGAATATCCCGATGTAAATTACGTTCTGGATCTTATCCATTCCGCAAGAGGTGTTGCTGTAATGGCACATCCTATGGTATATGATTCCGAAGAGCTTATAGATGAGCTGGCTGCAAACGGCAGACTGGACGGCGTTGAGGTATATCATTATTCCGCCGACAAGGAACAGCAGAAAAGGCTTCTCGCACAGGCTGAAAGACTTGGACTTATTGTTACAGGCGGCTCGGATTTCCACGGTCTGTACAACATAAGACCCACACATCTCGGAAAATATACTACCGATCAGGAAAACATCGAACGTATACTTAAGCTTTACAGCTCAAAATCATGAGTATCTATTGAAAGGATGTATAAAAATGACTATTGATTACACACCAAGAGGAGTTTGCTCCAGAAGGATAGTTGCTGAGGTTGAGAACGGTATCATTCAGAAGGTGCAGTTTGTCGGCGGCTGCAACGGTAACACTCAGGGAATCTCACTTCTTGTTCAGGGAATGAAGGTCGAGGATGTTATCAGAAGACTTGAAAACGTAAACTGCAACGGACGGGGAACCTCCTGTCCCGACCAGCTGGCACAGGCACTTAAGCAGGCTCTGTGAGCAGTATGTTAGCTGCAGCAGGCGAAGGAGTATCAATACTCCTTTTCCTGCTTTTTGCTGCATCAGCGATCATAGCAAAGCCTAATTTCGGCAGCACTGTCGGGTGTATAATAAGTGCCGTGATGCTTTTTATGATACTGAAAAGGGAGGAAGCATCAGCACTTGTTTTACGTCTCAGCCAATGCGTGTGGGGACGCATACTGCTGACTGCAGCAGCGGTCATTGCAGGAATATGCATTATTGCAGCCGTGCTGATATCTGTTCTTATGGCAAGACGGTTCAATGTGCTTCCCGATACCCCTCAGACCGTTATTGTTCTTGGATGCAGGGTAAAGGAAAGCGGTCCTTCCCTTATGCTTACAAAGCGTATTGACGCTGCCTATAAGTATCTCTGTGATAATCCGGAGGTCATCTGCATCCCATCGGGGGGAAAGGGGGAAGATGAGCCGATCAGCGAGGCTCAGTGCATTCGTGATACACTTGTAAAAAAAGGGATCTCTCCCGACAGGATAATCATGGAAAGCAGATCGGAAAACACATACCAAAACATTATGTATTCGGGAAGGATACTGGACGAGCTTGGCATGAAACGAAGTGCGGTCGTCATCACAAGCGAATTTCACCAGCTTCGTGCATCAATGATAGCCCGTAAGCAAGGCTTTACAGCCTACTCAAAAAGCTCCCGGACTCTTCCTCTGCTTCTTCCGTCCTATTGGATAAGAGAATGGTTCGGAGTTACACATGAATATTTTATCGGAAGAAGATAAGCATTACTCCGGCGGAAAAGGAAAATTCCGCCGGTGATTTTTTTTGACATAAAATAAAGGATTCTAATCTACAATTATCATAAATCTATCACAAAAGCATTTACGTATTTTTCACGCAATTGATGAAACGTTTTCGAAGGATATTCGTGAGTCTTGTTGTGGTTTTGCACATATTTTTCTTGATTTTATAGCATTTATCAGAATAATATTGTGAATTTTACTATATTTCTGCAAATTTTCTACCTTAAAAAAAGTAATGGATTACATATATGCTACCCTTTATCAGAGTAAAATATATTTGATTTTTTTAAACGTTTTCGTTACGTATTTATTAATGTATATACACATTTAGGTTAAGTTTGTGTTAATTATTGGTGATATATCTTGTAATTTTTCATGATACAATATATAATAACAATAGTATCACGGAATATGGAAATGCGTTTTCAATCCTCAGAAATTATATGCAGACATGATTAATTACATACCGATCTGTATATAATATCCGGGATGGCAAAGCGGGTTTTTTATTATGCCGTGAACTATATTATAATTCACATTTTGAATTATTTGGAGGAAATGAAAAATGAACACAAAGAAGATCATTGCTGCTGCTTCAAGTCTTGTTCTCGTTTCAAGCATTTTTGCAGGATGCGGAAACAATAACAATGGCGGCACAACAGGCGGAAGCACACCTTCCGCAGACGGAAAGATTCTCAAGTCTATCGCTGATATCGACACAGAATCTCTCAAGGGAACATCTATCACTCTTTACACACACGGCGGTAACCGTGTTCTCGGTGAAGAGAAGAAGGACGCTGACGGAAACACATACCGTGACGAGTCCTATGCATATCTTAAGCACCTCGCTGAAAAGTTTGAGAGCGAGTACGGTGTACATGTTGACCTGCAGGTAAACTCCACAGAGGATGACATCCGTCCCCTTCTCCAGACTGCAGACGCTTCCATCGACATCTACACTTCTCCCAACTGGTCCGTTGAGGAATGGCAGCAGTACGCTGAGCCTTACTGCACAATTGAAGAAGCTAAGGAGCTTTACGGTGATTACGCTTCCACAATGTACAACGACGGCACATATATCTACGCTCTCATGCCCGCAAAGACCTACAACAATGCTGTAGTTTACAATGAGGAAACGATCAAGAGCGTTGGTTATGACAGCATCCCCGCAACTCAGGCTGAATTTGAGGAGCTTTGTGCTGCTCTCAGAGCTGCAGGCATTGATCCTATCGCTATGCACAGAGTTGAGAACTGGCCTCTCGCTACACTGAGAGACTTCGGAAACTACGTTGCAGGCAGCAACGATGCATTCCCCGGCATGCTCAAGAGCGATACTCCTTTCTCCGAGAGCGAGCCTATGGGCAAGACTATCAAGATGTACACAGAGTGGAAGTCCAAGGGCTTCTTCGAGGCTGATATCTACACTGACTTTGGTGTTGCTATGGACGTTGTAGGCAACGGCAAGGCAGGTATGATGCTCTTCGGTGCATGGGTTGTTCCCCAGATCCAGGGCCGTGTTCCCGAGGGAACTGATCCTTCCGTTATCAAGTTCGCTCCCGCTCCCGATTTTGGCAACGGCCGTTACGTTATGGCTGCTGCAGCAGACAGCTATGCTATCAGCAAGGGCTGCGACAATAAGGACGCTGCAAGACTCTTTATCGAATACATCTCCGAGGACGCTCAGTACCTCGCAGACAGCGGATACATCGCTATGAAGAAGGGTGTTACACCTATCGTTCCCGACCTCTACAAGATCATTGATGACGCTGTTGCAGACGGCTCATGCAAGGTTCTTTTTGCTTACGCTACAGATGACAACTCCATGAACAACGAAGCTGTTCTTTCCGAAGCAGGTCTCCTCGCTGACGAAAAGTACGCAGGTAACCTCTTTGACGTTATCGACGTAACTAAGGAGCCTGACTGGGCTAAGTATGACGCTCAGGTTGAGACACAGAATAAGGCATATGTTGATGCAAGAAACACTCTCGGCGTTTCCTGGGCTGACTGATCCCTTATCTGAGTAGTTTTCTAAAATGAAATAACCTCAGGGATTCTTAGCTTACAAATTTGGGGCTTGATTCCCTGAGGTATTTTTATACGATCATATATTATCGTATAATTATCAGTGGTTTTGAATATAAATCCTCCTGACCGGGTTCCTTATCAGGGTAATCGGCGGCATAAATTCGGTCTGAGGATATACTATATAATAATACCGCCATTATCATTAAGAAAGGGTGAGACTTACATGAAATCAAAGGGCAGAAATCTGATGATCTTTTTATTCCTTCTGCTTCCTCTGATACTGCTTATCGTGTTCAGCTATGTTCCCATTGTAGGCAATATCGTTTTCAGCTTCACTAACTGGAAGGGCTTCGGTGACATTACCTTCATAGGTCTGCGAAACTATAAGAAAATATTTACCAATCCGGAATACATAGCAATGTTCAAAAACTGCGGATGGTATTTCCTTGTTGCTATCCCACAACTCATTTTTGCATTTTTCCTTGCAATAGTCGTAAACGGAAAATTCAGGGGACTCAGCCTTTTCAAGGGAATCCTCATTATCCCCTATCTCCTGAACGGCGTTATCGTATCAACTGTATTCATAATTTTTTTCCAGAATTCAGGTACACTCAACTTTCTCCTTGAATCCATCGGACTTTCCCAGCTCAAGCATCAGTGGCTGCAGGATCTGTCTCTGGTAAATCCCTCAATTGCATCCATCAGTATCTGGAGATATTACGGAATGAACTTCATCATGTTCTTCGGTGCACTGCAGTCTATCCCATCAGACCTGTACGAGGCTGCCACTCTTGACGGATGCACAAAAATGCAGGAGATCAGATATATCTCCATCCCCTACATCAGAAAGGTCCTTTTCATCAATATTCTGCTCAGTATCTCCGGTTCCATCCAGGTATTTGAGATACCCTATATCATGCTCAACGGAAGCAACGGAACAGTAACACCCGTTATCATGATCCAGCAGAGTATGTCCGAGAATAAGGCAGGCTTCGCTGCTGCACTTTCAGTTGTGGTATTCGTCATCGTTCTCATCGTTGTCGGACTGCAGAAGCTGTTTGTTAAGGAGGAATAATATCATGATCTATGAATCCAAGGTCTACAAGGTAGTCAGATATGTATTCCTTATTCTGGCAACTATTTTCGTATTCGTGCCTCTTATCCCCTTGATATTCATGGCATTCAAGACAGGTACCGAATACTCATCAACATCGGTAATGACCCCTCCTGCTAACTGGTTCAATATGTACAATTTCAAGTACGCTATTGAAAAGGGTCATCTTATCAAGGCATTCATTAATACAGCGATCATCCTTGTTATCTCTCTCTCAATTCAGGTAACACTTACTGCAATGGTCGCATATGTACTTCACAGATTTGATTTCTTCGGAAAGTCCCTTGTTAAGATACTTTTCACTCTCACTATGTTCATTCCCGTCGTTGCAACACAGAACATGGTTTTCAAGATGATGTACAAGATCGGACTTGTTAACACAATGGCAAGCGTTATCATCCTCTATTCGGGAGTAGGGATCGTGGGTATCTATATCATGCTCAATATGCTTGATACTATCTCAAAGGAGCTTGACGAAGCCGCTCTTATCGACGGTGCGTCTTATCCATACACCTTTTTCAGGATAGTATTTCCCCTTCTCAAGCCCGCATGCACAACCCTAATCATCCTCAACGGCATCAGCCTTTACAATGACTTCTACATTCCTAACCTCTACCTTAACCGTGATGTTCAGACATTCACCATTGCTCTTTACAAATTCTACGGTTCAATGTCAACTCCCTTTGAGATCGTTTCGGCAGCTATACTTATCGGTATGGTTCCTATCATAGTGGTATTCATATGCCTGCAGAAATATATCTACAACGGACTTGCAGGTTCCGTAAAAATGTAATGAAAAAAAAGTTTGATCTGAGCACGCTGCTGTCAATGATACATCTGGTGTTCGTTCTGAGCATAGTTTGCTTTTCAGTTACTTTCCTGTCCCTGGGTATTCTGGCAATGCCGTCCTTCACAGCGGCATTTATCCTGGGAAAAGAGGTGCTGTACAAGCAGTACGATGTGTATGACAGCGTTGTTAAACGCTTTTTCAGTGAAATGAAAAGGGCAATAAAGATGATGCGTTATTTTCCCCTCCAGCTCCTGATAATCCTGCAGACAGGGGGAATGTATGCAGTGGGCAAGGTTGGTATGAGTTATCTGATGGTACCCATGCTTGCATTTACTGCTTTCCTGCTCACGCTTCTGATCTACATTATCACATATCATGTTTTTTACAGGGAATTTCCTCATATCCCCGAGGTGCTGATAGCGATGTTCTACCGCATACAGTATCTGCTGATAATATTCGTTCTGATGCTGCTTGCAGCAATGTTCTTCGGAACGATCATGATGATCGTGCTGTTCTTTGCAGGTGCATTGATACTTTTCCTGCTTGAAGCAACAGCTTTTCTCGGAATAATGGCTTTCAAAGTGCTGAGGAACGATATAACCGAGGAAGAAAACCAACTTCTGGGAGAAGACCTTAAAAAGCTGATATCCCGATAAAGCGTTATATTAAAACACAAAAATCCGTTTTAAAGGATGCTCTCACCCTTTAAAACGGATTTTTGTGATAAATCAGATAATCGTTACCGTGCTTCCTGTGCTGCTGCCCTTGACAGCAAGCTTCCTGTGGATAGCCTCCTCAAGCTTGTCAACATGAGAGATTATGCCGATCTGACGTGAATCTCCTGCAAGTGACATAAGGATGTTTATGGCATTGTCAAGATGTCCTCCGTCAAGACTGCCGAAGCCTTCATCAATAAACATGGAATCTATCTTAACTCCGCCGGAATGATTCTGAACTACGTCGGATAATCCCAGTGCCAGGGACAGGGATGCAAGAAAGCCTTCTCCTCCCGAAACGGACTGAACAGGTCGGATAATCCCTGTTCGGTTATCAAGCAGCTTAAGCTCAAGTCCTGCTGTTGACCCGCCGTGCTGTGCTTTTATGCTGTGAACAAACTCAAAGCGTCCTCCGCTCACCTCAATAAGTCTGAGATTTGCGTAATGGAGTATCTCACGGAAGGTCCTTCCGATAACAAAACGCTCGAATGTGACCTTGATACCAGATGTAGGCTGTGCTGTATCGGACAGCCTTCTTATGCGTTCATATGCCTTTCTCTCCGAGTCCATCTCTGCTCTGACCGCCTTGATGTCGGAAATAATGCTGTTATTAAGACTGCATTTTTCCGACTGTGCCATAAGCTGACGGGACGCAGCTTCGATGACTTCATTTACAGCGATAAGCTCTTTATCTATCTCGGTGAGGTCAGCATACTCAATTCCGTCTGCAGCTTCGGTGCATCTGACCATGACCTCCTTTGCAGAACAAAGTGCTGAATTATAGCTGTTTATCATCTCATTCCGCGCCCGGAGCCAGCTTTCTCCGTCAGTATTTCCGCTAAGAGACAGTGCTGCAAGATATTCACCTTCATCGTTGAATCCCGAATGGGTCATGACAGTAAGGTATCTCTCCTGCTGCTGCACATAACGTGACTGTGCATCTGCAAGCTGTGCGGATTTCGTGCTGAGCATACCATCATTTGCTGCAATTGCCTCGCTGACATTTTTCAGGTCATCCTCAGCCTTCTTTATGGCATCAGTAATATGCTGAAATTCCTTTTCAAGAAGCTGTTTTTCCTTCTCTGCCTCTGCCTTTGAACCGAACTTTAGTCCACGCTTTTTTTCTTCAAGCTGTGCATTCAGTGCTGCTGCGATATTCATTGTATCAGCAAGCTTTACGGCTGCTGTATCGTATCTTTCCTGCTCTGCCTGCAGCTGCTTTTCAGTATTTTCATGCATTGCAGTGAGCTTATCAAGGAGTTCCCCATCCGCTCTGCATTTTTCAAGCTCATTTTCAAGCTGCATCAGCGTATTTTCTGATTCAGCAATGGCGTTTCCGATCATTTCACCCGATGCAAGCTGCTCCCAGGCAATACTGCTGCCGAATACAGGAGCTGCATTTTTCAGCAGATTCTCCTTTGCAGCGGATATCTGTGCTCTGACATTATCCAGGGCTTTCTCTGCTGACTGCTTTTTCCGCTCCGCCGCCTTACGCTTTTCATCAGCTGCGTCAACTGCATTTCTGTCGGGAGTTTCTGCAGATACGTCCGCAAATTTATGCTCTCCTCCGCAAAATTCGGTACGGCAAACAGGGCATATTCCCCTGCCCGTTCTCATTATCTCTGCTCTCAGCTCTGCCGCAAGACAGGATGCCTGTCCGTTTATAAAGCGGCGGTACAGGCGGTTATACTCATTATCAGCCCATTCACATTTTTCATGCTGTAAAGCCAGGTTATACACCTTTTCGCCTTCTTCGTCAGACAGTGCATTCACTCTCAGTATCCCGGAGCGAAGGTCATCCAGCATGGTATGACGGTCAACTGCTGTATTATACTGAGCGGACAGCTTTTCTGTACGCTCACCCACATTGCCTGTATCACGTATACGCTCAGTTATGCTTTTCTTATCCTCGGCAAGCTTTTTCAGCCGGCTTTCTGCTAACGCTTTGTCCCACTGCAGCTTTGACGCCGCCGATGCATTTGCGGTTATCTTTGCTCTGAGAATATCCACTTCGGCATATTGGTCAAGAGACCTGTCTATCTCTGATATACCCGGAATAAGCACGTTTTTCAGCTTATTATCCATTGCCGCCGTGCTCTCGGCAGCCTTCTGCAATTCTATCCTGCGGAATCCAAGCCTTTTGCCGTTCGAATTAAGCTCGGATACACTTTTCTCTGTCATTTCTATTTCACGGGAAATATCATCAAGAAGCTTTTTCTCATGATATACCACGTGCAGTGCCTTTTCAAAGAGCACCTTTTCCCGCTCAGCCGCCTCGATCTTTGGTATTTCTCCAAGCAGGATATTATAACGCCGCTGAGCGTCTTCTTTTTCCATAAGACGTTCATTGGCAGTTTTTGCTGCTTCCCGCCGCTTTATCATCTCATCCTTTTTTGCGGAAAGAGCTTTGGAATCCGACCTGATCTTGTTCAACAGCTCATTATCATCTCGGCTGAGCCTTTCCAGGGTCTCCATAAACAGAGGATTATCCTTGTTCAGCAGTGCTGATTCCTCCGGGGACAGGTCATCCGGGCGGATGAATCCACTGAGCTTCATATCTATCAAAGCACCCTTTTCGGTTCTTTCCTTTTCCATCTTCGTCAGAGCGGCTTTCAGTGAATTCTGAAATACCTCATACTCCTTTGTGTCGAAAAGCTTTCCCAGGATAACTCCACGCTCACCGCTGTCTGCATGAAGGAATCTGCTGAATTCGCCCTGTGCCAGCATAATGATCTTTTTGAATTGTTTTTCATCCAGCCCCAACAGCTCCTTGACACGTGCTTCAACCGTTGTTTTCAGTTCAACTGCAGTTTTGCCGTATTCATGAAAGCACACTGACATATCAGGCTTGTCCTTGTATTGACCGGTGCTTCTTTCCTTAGCATATCTGAGCTTTCGTTCAATGGTATGAACATTTCCTCCGACCTCGAATTCCAGCCTAACAACGGTAGGGACCGATTTGTCAACATAGTCGCTGTGGAGCATTTCGGGCGAACGGTATTCACCGCTTGCATTTCCGTAAAGTGCAAATATTATGGCGTCAAATATAGTTGTTTTGCCTGCTCCCGTATCACCTGTGATAAGGTACACGCCGTTATCAAGCTTTGTAAAATCAATTACCGTTTTCTCCGCATATGTTCCGAATGCGGTCATTTCAAGCTTAAGGGGTCTCATGACTTCACCTCCGCTGCTTTTGATGCTTCAATGAGCTTATCTGCTAATTTCGGAACTGCATTTGCCTCACGGATATCCATCAGGCTCATCTCACGCACAAGACCTTCAATAAGTTCATGCTCGGCACTGTCAGGCTCTTCCGATTCATTTACTACTGCGTAATAATCCCAAAAAAGCTCGCTTATGCTTTTGGTTTCGGACATCTCATCCGATAACTCAGCATCCGAGAATGTCTTTTTCACTGCAGGAACTATTTCCATAAACAGGCTTCCCCGTGACTCAGCTGCACTTCTCAGGGCACTGCACATATCGTGATCGGGATGTCTGTCGGTTATTTCTCCACGGAGATATTCATTCGTACCGCTTCCGAACTGAACACTATTCAGTATATCATCATATGCCCCTCGGAGTACTCTGACATTATGCAGAGGCTTTATGGGTATCAGCGTTATCTCAGGCTCCTCTTCCTTGGATCTCAGTTCTACAAGAACTGCTCCTTTATCGGGATATTTAGCTTCATCAAAGTGATAGCAGAGGGGGGAACCTGCATATCGCACCGTTTTGCTGCCTACGCTCTGGGCACGGTGAATATGTCCAAGTGCTGCATACTCAAAGCCTTCAAATGCAGTAAAATCAATCCCTCCCACTCCTGCGACCATAGTTTCGGAACCGCCTCGTTCTGCTTCAACACCATTTCGTGTAACGTTCTGGTGAGACACGATAACATTTCGCTGAGTAAAATCAATATCCTGTGCCTGTATCAGTTTTCTGAACGCTGTATCGTAGTCATGGATATCCTCACAATGAAGTATGTCACTTACTGCCTGGGGAAAAAGATAGGGCACCAGCCAGAATGTCACAGGACCATAATCATCCTCCAGGGTCACATGAACGACCTTTGCTGACGGTACACCTGCTACATATACTCCGCCCTTTTCGAGAACAGAACCCGCAAATCCCAGCTTCTGTCCTGAATCATGATTTCCTGCGACCATAAGCACGGGGATATTTTTTGCTGAAAGCTCGGTTATCATCTCATCAAGAAGCCTGACCGCTTCATTTGACGGGTTGCTGCGGTCATACACATCCCCTGCAATTACAACAGCTTCTGCTCCCGTTTCGGCAGCTGCTTCCAGAAATCTGTCCTTCCAGTAGGGCTGATCCTTTTCCGCAAGAGAAACATCATTCATATATTTGCCAAAGTGCAGATCGGATATATGCAGAAATTTCATTGAACTATCCTCCGTTCACAGTGATACAACATTTTTTCTCATATTACATTATATCATAATTCGGAAAGATTGTAAAGAAATATGCGATACTCCTATTGTTCATATAATCGCCTTGACAAATTATTGAAATTAATGTATAATACATTTGTAAATTAATCTCAGCGTAAAATATGTTGACCGGATAAATAATTGAAATCAAATGTACTTATGATACTGCTGAATAATACATGAAAGGAGTGAAATACATGGACGATCAGGATTATGGCATCAGAGAGGTTAGCATGAATGAGATCAATGAGATGATACTATCTACCGAAAATGCTGAACCCGGCGATACTGCTGAACCTGCCGAAGCAGCCGAAGCTCAGGACAGTGAGTCTGATTCTGAAACAGAAGAGACCTCCTCTGCTCCCGCATTCTCAGCGGCTATGATATTCAGCAACGATATTGTCATTCCTCAGGACGGAGTGATAGATCATCTTTCCTTCCAGCTCATGAGGGCTCTTTCTCTTGCATCTGAATCATCTACTCCATCATACAAGGGTCACGCAAGAAGAACTGCCTGCTATGCCAGGGAGATCGTAAAGCGTATGGGCGGTGACGACGCTGAACAGCTCAAGGCATACTGTGCCGGGCTTGTACATGATATCGGAAACACTGCTGTCCCGTTTAATATTCCGGAATCACACACTACACTTACTGCAGAGGAGTACAACCTTGTCAAGCTGCATACATCTGAGGGACAGAGGATAATGAAGGGTATCACGGAGCTTCCCGAAATAATTGAGGCGGTAAAGTGGCATCACGAGAGATATGACGGAAAAGGCTATCCTGACGAGCTTATCGGTGAAGATATCCCCTATTTCGCAAGAATTATTGCCGTTGCGGAGGCATATGATGCTATGACCTCCGAAAGGCCGTACAGAAGCATTCTTTCCCAGCATCTTGTCAGAGATGAAATGATAAGATCAAGCGGAAGCAAGTATGATCCTGAGATAGTCAAGGTCATGCTCTCAATGATAAATGAGGACACAAACTACGAGCTTAAGCAGGTCGTTAAGAATGAATGGAATATCCTTGTTGTAGATGATGATCCCATGATCCTCAGAATGGTGGAATATATCCTGGGCAGACACAAACAGTATACGCTTACAACGGCAAATTCCGGAAAAGCCGCTCTCAAGATACTCAAGGAAAACAACGACTTTGACCTTATCATGCTGGATGTTGAAATGCCGCTGATGGATGGCGTTGAAACGCTTATCAAGATCAGGTCGGACAGATTGCTTTCGGGCATACCTATCATCTTCGTAACAGCGGATAACTCCAGAGAGACACTCAGCAAGGCGTTAAAGTATGGAGTGAGCGGATATATCATAAAGCCTTTCGTTCCCCATTTCTTGATCAGAAAGATAAACGAGGTGCTCAATACAAGAAAGCTCCTTGATACATGATCGTACAAAAACTATCGGCTGATGCAAAAGGACGATCCTTTTGCATCAGCCGTTTTGGTTTTTATACTAATCCCCCTTTGTTCTGTAGATAAAGTTGGCAGGTAGAATTGCACCAATCAAGGAAAGCGACCGCAGGCGTGCCGGTCTGTCGGTCAGCCCCTCTGTCACTTCGTGACACCTCCCCCCGCAGGGGGAGATTACGCACGGCAAGGGAGCTTGACCACGATCAGTACAATTATTGCTGTCAAATTTATATACAGGTTAAAGTGGGATTAGTATTATATATCGAATCACTGATTACGACTCTATTGACTTGATGAAGCTTCTCAGCCTGTCAACTGCATCATCCAGCATTACAAGAAGCTCCTCATGGTGATGACGGGCAAAATCGGTATTACCTTCTTTAAGTGCAAATTCCGATTCCTTTGCCTTCTCGGAAAGCTCCGAAAGACCAATAGTCAGAGATGCACTTTTCAGAGAATGTACAAGGATACGATAGTTATCGAAATCATTCGCAGACATGGCTGCATCAAGCTTTTCATGGCGGCCGCAGTCAATGTAATCATGAATGATCTCAACAAGCAGCTCCTCGCTGCCGCAGCAGTAGGTAAGTGCATTATCTATATTTATTTCAGGCATTACAGCTTTCAGCTTATCAGGAAGATCATTGCCTGAAACAGGGTCATCCTCCACAGGGTCGCTGCTGACAGAGACATCCCGTGAAGCAGTCTCTGACTCGGAAGGTTCTTCATCCCGTATATCTGTGTTCACCAGCTCATCGGGAAGATACTGGATTATCATCTTTTCAAGCTTGTCACTCATAACGGGTTTGGAAAGATAATCCGCAAATCCCATCTGAACATACTCATCCTTAACACCTGAAAGTGCGTTGGCGGTAAGCATGATAACAGGAGTATTGATATTAGGAGAATCCGGGTTGCTCCGAAGCTGCACGAATGTCTGAACACCATCCATTTCAGGCATCATATGATCCATGAAAATAATGTCATAACGCTTTCGGGCAGTAAGCTCAAGGCATTTGCGTCCGCTGTCGGCTGTGTCAACCTTTACCTTTGTGGGGATAAGCATGCTTGCAAAAACCTTAAGGTTAATGGGAATATCATCCACTACAAGTATCTGTGCATCGGGAGCTTCAAAGCTCTGCTTATACACATAACTGTGATCGGATGCGACGATCTTTATCTTTCCGGAAGGAGTGGGATCATATACCTTCTGAGGAATGTCAACAGTGAAGGTGCTGCCCTCGCCAAGCTTGCTTTCAACAGATATCTTTCCGTTCATAAGCTCAACAAGGTTGTTTGTGATGGCAAGTCCCAGACCTGTTCCCTCTATGTTTCTGCTGTGCAGGAGATCAAAACGCTTAAACTGGTCAAACAGCTGAGAAATATTTTCTTCTGAGATGCCTATTCCCGTATCGGTTACAGAAACATGCAGAATGTATTCATCATTTTTGCAGCTGCCCGAAACATTGAGAGATACACTTCCGCTTTCCGTATACTTAATTGCATTTGTAAGAAGATTAACTATAACCTGACGAAGATGGATCTCATCTCCCCATAGACCGGCAGGAATATTCTCAGAGCTGTCCACAGTAAGCTCCAGATTCTTTTCGGAGGCTCTGCCTGCAACCATATTATAGCTGTCATTTATAAGGGATGAAACCTCATATTTAACAGGAACGATCTCCATTTTTCCGGACTCGATCTTAGTTATATCAAGCACGTCGTTTATGATTGCCAGCAGTGATTTGCCTGCTGTCTGCACATTATATGCATAGTCACGCAGGATCTCGTCCTTCTCATTGCGGAGGAACATCTCGTTCATTCCGAGGATAGCGTTGATAGGAGTTCTTATCTCATGGGACATATTGGCAAGGAAAATGCTCTTTGCCTTTGTAGCATTGACAGCTTCAAGCTGAGATCTCTTTGCCTCAACTATAGCATCACAAAGCTTATCATTACGCTCCTTAAGCATGTTCATAAGCAGCTGTGCAACTCCCTCGCAGAGGATAAGTATGGAAGAGGATACTATCATATCCGTTATTATTGAGGGATCCTCTGAAGGAAAACGATAAAAATACCTGCAGAGAAGAGCAACAACAAATCCTGCAATGCTCATAAAAAATGCGTTGACAACAATCTTTCTGTCACAGAAAATAACAGATGTGAGAATAGGCATACAGAATAATGTAAGCGTCATTGAAAAGACATAATGAGCAGATGCAACTATGGTGCATATCAATATAAGCGTTATTATTGCTAAGTTATTCTGTAAACTATCCTCCTGGGGGAATTTTTTCAGAAGTATACTCTCAACTGTAACAACCGAAAAATCTATTACTGTCGGCAAAATAAGAAAACGGAATAAATATTCAGGCAAGCTCTGTTCGATCTGCTCTGTAACTAACAGAATAAAAAACATTACCACTTCTACCAGCAGAACAAAGTAGGCGACTCCAAGGTTCATCCGAAGCAGGCAGTGCCGCCATTTCTTATTCTCTTTTTTAAAAAAGCCCATATATTCATCTATTTCTGTGCTATACGGCTTCTCGCTCATATATTCCATCATTCCTTTCAGCCACAGACAGCTTTGTATCGTTTTTTCCGGAATCAGAGGGTCAGATACTAATCTATGATCGGAGTATGCAATAATTATAGCACTATTATCAATAAATGTCAAATATGGTGAGCTGACGCTGCCAAAATGTTTGGATTGTGTTGACATACCATTGGCAATTATGCTGTATTAAGATGACATTTTATTGTATATCATCACAAAGCAGCGGATAATCTGAAAAAAATTAGTGACAAATACTAAACACTGTGTTATAATAAGTAATGTATATAGTCATATGCCGTGACTCAGCATTATAAGAAAGTTATACGGTATTCCACATTATATCAAATCATCATAAGGCTGAAAACAGGCTGAATGCTGTACAGCGGAAGCATTATCCTGCTTCTATTGGTTATTGCTTGCACAGGACAGTCAGAATCATATGACCTGAAAAGGAAGAATCATTCATGATAGGCAGAAAAAAGCTTATAGGCGTTTGCCTCACAAAAATATATGAAGACAGCGTTACGGAATACGCGGACAGGCTGAAGGTATATGCAGCTATGCACGACTGCAAGCTCATTTTTTTCAACAGCTTTACCGACTTCTACGAAACCTCAGCGGATACGAACAAAGCATATTCCATATACAATATCATCAATTATGATATGTTGGACGGTATCATTATTCTGTATGACAGCTTCTACTCTTCCGAAACTCCCGACCGTATTATTGACGCTGCACAAAAATCAGGCACTCCCGTTCTTGTAGTAAACGGACAGCGGGCTGACTGCTGCTGCATCTCAGGCGATTATACGGAGGAGTATAAAAGGCTTATCCGTCACGTTATCAAAGATCACGGCATAACCGATACTGTATATATGGCAGGATTCATAGGAGAAGTGAATTCCGAACGTCGTATAAACTGCTATAAATCAGTAATGGACGAATGCAACATCCCCATAAACGATGATAATATTATCCATGGCGATTATTGGGAAACACCTGCAAAGGATGCTATGGAAAGGCTCAGAAAGCAGAACAGAATACCGAAGGCGATCTTCTGTGCCAATGACCTGATGGCTCTCGCTGTATGTGAATGGCTGGCTCAGCATGACTACAGAGTTCCTGAGGATGTTATCGTAACAGGATTTGACGGACTAATTGCGGGAGATTTTTCCACTCCGTCCATCACAACCTGTATGCAGGACTGGGACAAGATCGCAAAGGCATCTATCGAAATGATTTCCTGTGCTGCAGAGGGCAAGACCTTTGAAACTGCTCTCCCTGAAATTTTCAGCAGCCGTTTGAGAGAATCCTGCGGGTGTAAAAACGATACACAGGATTTCAGGCATACTGCTCAGCAGCTTTTCACTAAGCTTCATGGTATGCAGACTCATGAGAATTACGTCAACAAATCCTATACAAATATGCTTAACATACATGATATGGAATCTCTGCGAAGCCTTCTCCCCGTCTACACTCTGGAAGGCTCATACGTATGCGTTAACCGCAGGCTTATCAGGGATTATCTCGATGACAATGATCCTGCTGCATTTTCGGATGAGATGATGATCATCAATTCCGCATTCTCAAGGGGCAGTGATATTTCCGAGAATAAAACCATTACACTTAAAGAGATGGTGCCGAATCTGGAAATATGGGCTGAAAACGACTCCGCTTACATTCTCTCGGCTATTATCGCAGCTAACCGCATCTGCGGCCTGTACTGCGTTAAAGCCGAGGATATATCCGATGTTGCCCACAAGATAAAGCGTGTTGACATAATCATATCCAACTGCTTCAATGCACTTTTCAATAACGTCCGTCAGATACAGATGCGAAACAACATCGCAAACGCTGCAATGATAGATCCCGTTACAAGTCTGTTCAATCTCAAGGGCATCACAAACTGGTTCAATGAATTTTCGGACATTCCCGAAAGCCACAAGAAAACCATTGCTGTATCCATGTATGCATTGCCTAAGTACAAATATATTTATGAGAACTACGGTATTATGGAATCGGAAAAATGTCTCCGATTTGTTGCCGAATCCCTGAAAAAAGCTACTGCTCACAACGGTGTTATTGCACATATCTCCGAGGACTCATTCATTGTTATCAACATTGTTGAGGAAGGAGATAATATTTCCGACATCGTAAACAAGACTACCTCCATATTCTTTGGACTGATGAGTCAGCTTAACAGCAACAGTCCCTATTATCTGGAAGTCAATGCAGGATGCACAGTTGTCAATCCCGAATGGGAAGGCAGGCTGTCCAATTTCGTAAAGCTTGCGAACATTGAGCTTTACATCAACCGTATCCGTTATTCTGGAAGTGCCGCACCTGTAGGCGATCCTGCCAAGGCAAAGAAGGATTTCACGGAGAATTTCAATATGCTGCTTGAACGGAACCTGTTCAACTACTATTTCCAGCCCATCGTTGATGCACGCACAGGTGATATATTTGCATACGAAGCACTTATGCGAACTACGCCTGAGATCGGCATGAATCCTATGGAGGTCCTGGAAACTGCTGAGAAGCAGAACCGTCTCTACGAGATAGAACGTGCAACTATGTTCAACGTCATGGATCGCTATTCAAATGATCCGGAGGGATTCAAAGACAGACATGTGTTCATAAACTCTATACCGGGTCACTTCCTTACCGAAGCGGACAACAGCATTCTGGGAAGCAAATACAACGAGCATCTGAAAAATGTCGTACTGGAGATCACAGAACAGAACACCATATCCGATGCCGAGCTTGACACAATGAAGCACATCGGAAATTCGGATGTCCCCGTTCCTATTGCTGTAGATGATTACGGCACAGGACATTCAAACATTGTAAATCTCATGCGTTATTCACCCCAGATAGTGAAGATAGACCGTTTCCTCATCACTGATGTGGATAAGGATCAGAATAAGCAGATGTTTATAAAGAGCACTATAGAATTTGCACGGATGAATGACATGAAGGTACTTGCAGAGGGCGTTGAGACCTCCGAGGAACTGAGCACGGTAGTAAGCTATGGCGTTGAGTATGTTCAGGGCTACTACACAGGCAAGCCTGCTCCCGAGCCTCTTGACTGCATCAAGGACAGCATACGTGCAGAGATCATTGCCGCTCAGCCTGAGACTGTCTAACATACAAATAAATGAGATAAAAAAGAACCTTTCCCGACAGGGAAGGTTCTTTTTTACCGTGTTTATTAAGGAACCACTGAATAAATCACGCCTGAATGCTTGGTACAATCTGACGAAAAATATGACTTCGCAATATGCATACCAGATTTAATCAGTGGTTCTTTAATTTACAACAGATTACTTTGCAATAAAAAGTCTGCCGGAGAAGGGTGCCAGCTCAATTGAAACTGCTGCTCCTCCTTCGGAGCTGTCATCGGGCTTGGCGGAAACAGATAAATACTGCTTGATATGCTTTGATCCGCTGTAGATATCTCTGTCAGAATTAAGTATCTCGGTCAGCTTGGTAAAATCCTCTGCGGGAAGCTTAACTTTTTGGACCTTATCTGAAAAATTCAGCACACAGACCGTTGTCTCACCCTCTGCCATACGCTTGTATGCAAATACGCTTGTCTCTGATTCATCTGCCAGGATCCATTTGAAGCTGTCGGAATTGTACTCAGCATTGTGGAGCGATGGATGCTTTTTATAGAGCATACAAAGCTCCTGCATATACTGACTGAATGAATCGTGGATGGGGTACTCCAGCATGGACCAGTCCTGCTCACGCTTTTCATCCCATTCTCTGAACTGACCAAATTCATTGCCCATGAAA
The DNA here is from genome assembly GCA_051882495.1 of Huintestinicola sp. Taxonomy (GTDB): domain Bacteria; phylum Bacillota; class Clostridia; order Oscillospirales; family Ruminococcaceae; genus Huintestinicola. The sequence goes on from JBJERX010000120.1 coordinate 49,986, forward strand.
TTAAGCTTTTTGCCCGGGTGGGTGTACATATACATATACAAAGCTCTTGCCTGGGGGAATTTCACTTCGTAATCTCCCCACATTTTCTGGATAATGGTTGCCTTTCCGTGGACGTTCTCATCATGGGAGAAGGGCAGCAGGTAAAGGTCATTATAAAAATACGCCATGGAGAAGGTGAGCTTGTTATGATTATGCTTCCTGTCCTCCGGGGACATTCTCATATAATCAAGAGTATCGTTCATCCAGCCCAGATCCCACTTGTAATCAAAGCCCAGACCGCCGTATTCGACGGGTGCTGTGACCTTTGGGAAGGATGTGGAATCCTCCGCTATGAGCATTGCTGTTGGATGACGGTCGTGCAGACCCTGATTCATTTTTTTCAGAAATTCTACTGTGCAGCCGTTGACTCCCCTGTTGGGGTCGCCCTGCCAGTAGATCGCACGGCTGATAGCATCCATTCTGATACCGTCAAAGTGGTAAACGGTGAGCCAGTAATTAGCTGCCGACTGCAGGAAGCAGCATACCTCCCTGCGTGAATGAATAAAGTTGCAGGTACCCCACTCACTGAAATTGACATCGGAGGAGGGGTACTCATACAGGAATGAGCCGTCATATTTTGCCAAAGCATAGCCGTCCACTGCGAAATGTACGGGTACAAAGTCCATTATAACTCCTACACCTGCTCTGTGACATCTGTCAACAAGCTCCATGAGCTGAGCTGCTGTGCCGTAGCGTGAGGTAGGTGCAAAGAAGCCTGTGCTCTGATATCCCCATGAACAGTCAGCGGGATGCTCGCTGAGAGGCATGAACTCAATGTGAGTATATCCATGTTCCTTGACGTATGATATCAGCTTGTCTGCTATCTCCGTATATGTATACCAGCCGTTCTCATTATCGGGGTTTGTCATCCATGAACCGAGATGCACCTCATAGATGTTCATGGGTGCATTATAATTCTTTGTACGGGCAGACATCCACTTGTGGTCGGTGAAACGGTAATCAAGCAGATCTGTTATAATAGATGCGAAAGCAGGACGAAGCTCCATTCCGAAGCCATAGGGATCGCAGTGCTCCATTCTTCCCCCACGGGAATAGATAACGTATTTATACATCATTCCTTTAAATGCCTTGGGCGAATAATATGTATATATCTGACCGTTTTTCTGCATCGGTTCTTCCTGCCAGCCTGTCCATTCACCGATGATGCTTACCCTGTCCGCAGCAGGTGCAAAGGTTCGGAATGTGGTTCCCAAGGGCTCAACATGTGCACCGAAAAAATCGTATGCGTCAAAAACATTGCCCATATAGAATTCGTGCATATCCATAAAGAATACTCCTTTTGAGGGATGCCCCGTCATTTATTTTTCATCTTGTTGTTCATTTCCTCGCATACATCACTCAGACAGCGAAAACCATTTATAAAGGCTTCTGTCTGCTCACATCCGAGACGTTCTATAAACTCTTCAAACAGAAGATCAACACGCTTCATCATGCTGCTGATATAATTTCTGCCGTTGTCTGTCAGGCTGACAAGCACACGCCGTCTGTCCTCATCATCGCTCCGCCTTACTATGTAGCCCTTGCTTTCAAGGGTTCGGAGGATCCCTGCTATTCTTCCCCCTGTCATTTCAAGACCTGCAGCTATCTCTCCGGGAAGGATATCGTTCCTGTTCTCATTCAGGATATAGGAAAGCACCTTGCATTCCCCACGCATATAGACCTCGAATTCCCCAGAGACACTGCTGTAATAGGAACGCCTGATAACATCTTCTATCTTAAACTTAAGTTCCTTGTTTCTGTCAGCATTGCTCATATTATCACCTGCCGTTTCTCTGAAATTAATAATTCCCGTTCATTAACAGTATTAAAATTAAATAGTATTAAAATTCAACACTGTTCAATAATTTCATTATATCATTATTTCCTGATACTGTCAATAGCTTTTGCGGATAATTACACTGAATAACAGATCCCTTCTCTTTTTCAACAGAATGATTTTTAAAATAAAAAATTTGTAATATATTCAAAAATTATAGCAAGGTTTGTTATAAAATCCTGCAAATCCTTCTTGCATTTTTTCCCGAAATGTTGTATAATGTTTTTTAGTTATGAATTTACGCAGGTATTGTCTGCGTTGGGAAAAGGAGTATATATTTTATGCAGATGGAATGGGATTACGTCGGTGCGGTAGTATTCTCGGGATTGGTAATAGTTTTCCTGGGACTGGTGCTGCTTATCGCCGCAGTTAAGATCATGGGTTGGGTTTTCGATGCCTTAAAGAAACCTAAAAACACTGAAAAGTCCGTCAAGCAAGAGGCTTCCGCCGCAAAAGCTGAGTCTGTGCCTGCTCCTCAGGCAGCTCCTGCCGCTGCAAACGGCATCAGTGACGAGATAATTGCGGTTATCGCTGCAGCAGTTGCTGCGATCGGTGCATCCGAAGGCAAACAGCTTGCAATAAAGAGCGTCAGAAAAACAGGAGCATCCGGCAGAAGGGGAAGAAATCCCTGGGCTTCCGCAGCTGCTTCAGAGAACACACGCTCATTCTGAGTTCAGACCTCACTTAATACCCTGATCAATCGGAAAGGAAAATGCAAATGCTTACCTATTTCTTAAACACTATTTCAGACCTCTGGGCACAGTCGGGTCTTGCAAACCTTGATATCACAAATGTAATAATGATACTTATTTCATTCGTGTTCATGTTCTGTGCTATCAAGCTCAAGTTTGAACCTCTTCTTCTTCTGCCTATCGCTTTCGGTATGCTCCTTACAAATCTTCCAATGGTAGGAATGTATCACCCTGAGCTGTTTGATATCAGCGGAGGCAAGGAACTGGATTTCGGCAACATACTCCATAACGGCGGTCTCCTTGACCTGCTGTACCTGGGTGTTAAGCTGCAGATCTACCCCTCACTTATCTTCCTTGGAATCGGCTGTATGACAGACTTTGCTCCGCTTATCGCTAATCCTAAGAGCTTCCTGCTGGGTGCTGCTGCACAGGCAGGTATCTTCCTTACATTCATCGGTGCTGCCGCTCTCGGCTTTACAGCTAACGAAGCAGGCTCCATAGCTATCATCGGCGGTGCAGACGGACCGACAGCAATCTATGTTTCAAGTAAACTTCTCGGCACAGGCAGCTATAATATCGACGTTGGTACTATTGCTCTTGCCGCATACACATATATGGCTCTTGTTCCTCTGATCCAACCTCCTATCATGAGACTGCTTACAACAGAGAAGGAAAGAAAGGTAAAGATGACTCAGCTGAGAGCAGTTTCTCAGACAGAAAAGATCATTTTCCCTATCGCAGTTACTATAATCATTGCTCTCCTGGTTCCTTCCGCTGCTCCTCTGGTTGGTATGCTGATGCTGGGAAATCTCTTCAAGGAGTCAGGCGTTGTTGACCGTCTCTGCAAGACAGCTCAGAACGAATTAATGAACATTATCACAATCTTCCTTGGCATCTCCGTTGGTGCTACAACAGTTGCAAGCAAGATCATCACCTGGGAATTTGCAAAGGTCATCATCCTTGGAGTAATTGCATTCTCTGTTGGTACAGCCTGCGGACTACTCTTCGGAAAGCTCATGTATCTTGTTACAAAGGGCAAGGTCAATCCACTTATCGGTTCTGCGGGTGTTTCTGCCGTTCCTATGGCAGCAAGAGTTTCTCAGAAGGTCGGTGCTGAGACTGACCCCACTAACTTCCTGCTTATGCATGCTATGGGTCCCAACGTTGCGGGCGTTATCGGTTCCGCCGTTGCTGCAGGCGTTCTGCTGAGCATTATTCCCTATTAATAGTATTTGTCAGAATAAGATTTTACAGCGGGGGTATCGTGCCTATGCACGGTATCCCTTTTTTTGAAAGGACGTTATAATATGGCAAAAGCAGCTGCTCCCGCATTATGCGGAAAGGAACACACCGAAAAACTGATGGATTACGTCATTTTTGACCTTGAAACCACTGGACTTTCAACTAAGAAATGCATGATAATCGAGATATCCGCTCTTCGTGTGAGAAATGGTCGGGTGACCGATACATTCTCAACTCTTGTAAATCCCAATGAGCCTATTCACTATATGACAGTACGGCTGACAGGAATAACCGACAGCATGGTCAAGGGTGCTCCCGGAATCGAAACCGTTCTCCCGGATTTCCTGGATTTCATAGGAACCGATATCCTTATCGGACATAATTCCGCCGCCTTTGATATGCGTATCACAGACAGATTCTGCCGGGAGGTTTGCGGACATCCACTGGCAAATGATTATGCTGACACACTGAAGCTCTCACGCAAGCGTCTTCCTCAGCTTGAAAGCCACAGTCTCGGGGCACTTGCAGCATACTTTAACGTCTCCTATGAAGGTGCTCACCGTGCTCTGCAGGATTGTTACATAACACAGCAGGTTTATTCCAAGCTCAACAATTATTAACAATTTGACTATATATATCAGTATTTTTCTACAGACATATGTGCTATAATTACGTAAATTTATGAATGTTACCCGTACATTCAGCAAGGAGTATCTCTTATGAAGAAAACATTATCATTTATATTTTCATTAGTACTTATCTCATCAATGTTCTGCGGATGCGGAAATACATCGGAAGGTCAGCAGACTCCCTCCGCAGAAGTGTCTGCTTCTGTTGAAAGCAGCGTAACGGAACAGAACCCTGTTGAATTTGTAAAAGATCTTAAAATGGGCTGGAATCTCGGCAATACTCTTGACGCTACAGGCGGCGAAGGAATGAGCTCCGAAACATCCTGGGGGCAGCCCGAGGTTACAAAGGAGCTTATCGAATATGTCAAGGCATCCGGGTTCACATCTATCCGCATACCCGTATCATGGGGCAACCACACTGACGCCGAATACAACATCGCCCCTCAGTGGATGAGCCGAGTTACAGATATCGTCAACTATGCTCTTGACAGCGGACTTTATGTTATCATAAACTCTCATCACGACTGCGATTACTACTACCCTACAGAGGAGAAATACGAAAAATCCTCCGAATACATCAGAAAGATCTGGACACAGATCTCCGAAAACTTCAAGGATTACGATGAAAGACTCATTTTTGAAGCAATGAATGAGCCCCGTCTTACCGGTACGAACAAGGAATGGTGGTTTGCCGACAACGACGCTGAAGGAGTGGAATCCATCAAGGTAATCATGAAGCTCAACCAGGAATTTGTTGACACAGTAAGAAATCAGGATGGATTTAACAAAACACGTTTCCTCATGGTGCCCAGCAACGCAGCATCTGCGGGAAATGCACTTAATCCTGCATTTGAAATGCCCTCCGATCCCTCAAACAAGCTTATTCTTTCCGTTCATGCATACACTCCTTATGATTTCGCAATGAACGAGAAAGGCTACTCAAACTGGGACGGCAAGCATGCAAATGAGCTTGGATTCATGGACCAGCTGAACGACAAATTCATCAAGAATGGCTACGGCGTTGTTATCGGCGAATTCGGTGCCACAAACAAGGATAACCTTGCTGACCGTGTTGCCTGGGCAAAGGATTACACATCCAAGGCTGCATCTCTGGGAATCCCCTGCTTCCTCTGGGACAACGGCGGAACAAATGTAGGCAGCGAGAATTTCGGTATGATAAACAGACGCACACTTGAAATATCCTATCCTGATATTCTTAATATGATGACAGAAAGCTATGAGTGATGATATTATGAGAAAAGAAAACATTGATCCGGCTAAGCAGAAAGAAATGTCCGACAGGTTGGGATGCGTATTCTGCGATGACGGCGACTATGCGGAAATGAGCATGGAGCTTCATAATTACACTGAAAAAACCTCTCCCATTCCCGACGTTGAATTCGGCTTCTTCCACGGTGATATCAGCCTGCTTAGAGCTGCTGTTGCCAAGGTGGATGAGGACTGGGTTCAATATTTCGGCAAGGATTCCTCGGTTTTCTGCGGTTATGTTAACGGCTGGCCGGTATCCTTCTGTATAGTGGATATTGATGCGGACTGCATTATTTCCTCTCCCGATTCAAGGATAGCAAGCATAGGATGCGTAGGAACTATCCCCGACTATAGAAAGCAGGGCATCGGACTTCGTATGGTAGATCTTGCAACCGTTTACGCCAAAAGCAAGGGCTGCACCAAGGGATACATCCATTTCACCCATATAGATCAATGGTATGCAAAGCTCGGTTATGAGACCTTTGCCAGGTTTTCAATAAAACAAATTTAATCCGAGAAAATATACAGAAACGCTGAAAAGTTCCCGCACACTGCGGGTCTTTTCAGCGTTTTTGATTTCTATTGAACTTCAGCTTCATCGTACTTTATTTATTCAGAATCAGAGATCTCCTCTTCTTCGTCCACTATGACCTCACCGTCTCCTGTCATAGTAGCACCCTGTACGGAGCCCGTTGTCTCACGGGTACAGGCAGAAAGCATAGCCGCAGCTAAAAGCAGCGTAATAATAATATACAGCCTTTTCATTTATATCGCCTCATTCTCAAAGTATACACCATACCATTTCAGGAAGATGAATACTGTCCATATCTTACGGCTGTTATCATATTTTTCGGTTCTGTGATCGTCAAGAAGTGCTACAAGCTTATCTGTATTAAAGAACTTTGCAGCAGCCTCGGAAGTAAATCTTTCCTTGACGATATTATAGTATTTGTCCTCACGGAGCCATACACGGATGGGAACAGGGAAACCAAGCTTTTTCTTGTTGGCAGTTTTTTCGGGAGCTGCCGATAATGCCGCCTTACGCATTGCAAGCTTGGTGTTTTCTGTGCTGACACGGTACCTTGCAGGTATCTGCTCAGCAAGCTTCATGACCTCCTTATCAAGGAAAGGAACACGAAGCTCCAGAGAATTTGCCATTGACATTTTATCAGCCTTTAAGAGAATATCACCTGTCATCCAGAGGTGGAGATCAAGATACTGCATCTTTGTGATAGAATCCTTACCCTTGACCTTGTCATAGAAAGGCATTGTGATGGCTGTAGGATCGGGAGCATCCGTTTTTATCTTAAGCAGTGCCTTTCTCTCTTTGGGAGTGAACATGTAGGCATTGCCGATAAAACGCTCCTCAAGATCCTTGCCGTTACGGACAAGGAAATTCACGCCACGCTTTGCAGGAAGCTTTTCAGCCACTGCTCCTATACCCTTACGGATAAATTTAGGCAGCGACTTGTATGCGTGTGAACCGAGAGGTTCCTTGTATACATTATATCCGCCGAATATCTCGTCTGCACCCTCACCTGAAAGCACTACCTTTACATACTCGGAAGCCTTATTGCAGACAAAATAAAGAGCGATGCATGAGGGGTCTGCAAGGGGTTCATCCATGTGATACTGAATCCTGCTGATATTATCCCAGTATTCCTCGGGAGTGATCACCTTGCTGATATTCTCCTTGCCGATGTACTTGGAGAACTCCTTTGCCCATCCTATCTCATTATACTTTTCATCCTCGCCGAAGCCTACTGTAAAGGTCTTGTCAACATTTGCAACACTGGCAACATAGCTTGAATCAACACCGCTGGAAAGGAAGCTTCCTACCTCAACATCGGCTATCTTATGTGCCTCGACGGAATCCTTGAAGGTCTCCGAAATACGCTTAACCCATTCATCCATATCGGGAGTCTCATCAGCATTGAAATTCACATCCCAGTAACGCCTGATATCAAGGCTGCCGTTCTTCCACTTGAAGCAGTGAGCGGGGGGAAGCTTATATACATTCTTGAAGAAGGTCTCGTTTGTGGGTGAATACTGGAAAGTCAGATAATTCTCCAAAGCTGTTGTATTAAGCTCCTTGACAAACTTCGGATGCTCCAGGAATGACTTTATCTCAGAGCCGAACATGAACGTATCATCGAAAACTGCATAATACAGAGGTTTGATACCGAAGAAATCCCTGGCACCGAAAAGCTCACCCGAATCCTTATCCCAGATAACAAAGCTGAACATTCCTCTGAGCCTGTCAAGAAGTTTCTCCCCAAATTCCTCATAGCCATGGATAAGCACCTCAGAATCGGTGTTGGTAGTGAACCTGTGACCCTTTTCCAGAAGCTCCCTGCGGATGTCCTGATAATTATATATCTCGCCGTTAAACAGCAGAACCTTGGACTTATCCTCGTTGAAAATAGGCTGGTCTCCCGATTCGGTAATGTCGATAATACTTAGTCTGCGGAATCCCATTGCGATCTGCTCGTCAATATATCTGCCCTCTGAGTCTGGACCGCGGTGAACTATCCTGTCCATCATTGCTCCCAGGACCCTGTTGGAATTTTCTATAGAATTGGTAAAGCCGACAAAGCCGCACATAGATCTTTTCCTCCGTTCAGTGGTTAATTATACATATATCATTATACAATAATATATGTAATTTGGCAATAGTTGTTTTTATGAATTTATCTGCATAATTCGGTAAAAGTTAGTTTATTTTACACTCCGGTATTGACATCGTCAGCAATTGCTGCTATAATAAAATCAAGGGAATGATGTTCTCCCTGTGCTTTATTGTCAATAAAGCCGAACCGCTTCGTATTACGGGCTGATGACTTCTGTTTTTACGCAGAAGCTGTCGGCTTTTTTGTTTTGGAGGTAGATCATGCTGACAAGTTTAGCTGTCATATTCCTGAGCGGAATGTTTCTCGGATGGCTCTCAAAGAAAATACATCTGCCCTCACTGGTGGGAATGATACTTGCAGGAATCCTGTTCGGACCCTCTGCACTGAATCTCATAAGCAGTGACCTGCTGGATATTTCCGGGGCAATACGAAATATCGCTCTTGTGATAATTCTTACACGTGCAGGACTTGCCCTTGATGTGGGCGAACTGAAAAAAGCGGGGCGGCCTGCTCTGCTTATGTGCTTTCTTCCTGCCAGCTTCGAGGTACTTGGAGTGACACTTCTTGCTCCGAAGCTGTTCGGGATAACTATTGCCGAAGCCGCACTTACAGGTGCTGTTCTGGCAGCGGTATCCCCTGCTGTAGTAGTACCTCGGATGCTGAAGCTGATAAGCGAAAACCGAGGGACCGACCATCAGATACCACAGATGATACTTGCGGGAGCGTCTGCGGATGATGTGTTTGTTATCGTGCTTTTCACATCCTTTACATCCATTGTATCAGGCGGCGGAGCGGATGCTGCGGATTTCCTCCAGATACCCACATCCATCATTTTGGGAGCGGGCATGGGAATACTCACGGGGATAATTCTGAACATTTTCTTCCGCAGGGTTCATATGCGGGACAGTGCCAAGGTTATTATCATGCTCAGCGTGTCTTTCCTGTTCCTCTTTGTGCAGGACTTTTCCGAAAATTATATTCGTGTATCCGGACTTATTGCTGTAATGGCATTGGGGATGACTGTATATCATAAGCGTCCGGAGCTTGCGGACAGGCTCTCTCGTAAATTCGGCAAGCTATGGACAGGAGCTGAGATACTTCTGTTTGTCCTTGTAGGTGCGGCAGTGGATATAAGAAGTGTGACTGCATACGGTGTGGCTGCTGTTCTTATGGTGTTCGGTGCAATGGTATTCCGCATGACAGGCGTATTTATATGCTGTCTCGGTACAAAGCTCACGAAAAAAGAGCGTCTTTTCTGTATGCTTGCATACACACCAAAGGCAACAGTACAGGCAGCTATAGGAGCTATTCCTCTTTCAATTGGGCTTGAATGCGGCCGTCTTGTTCTGACTGCTGCTGTTCTTGCCATACTCATTACCGCTCCTCTCGGGGCATTTATGATTGACAGAAGTAGCCATAAGCTGCTTTCAGCGGGGAATCAATAAACTAATCCCCCTTTAACCTGTAGAACAAAGGAGAATTAAAATAAACTGCTGCAGAGCATATCTGCAGCAGCTGTTTTTTCGGTATTTGTCAAGTATTACGTAATATAGATACCCATGGAGAGAGACTTTGTCATTTCCTGATTATCAAAGGACATTCCTATCCTCAGAACGCATTCCTTTACAATGTCGGGCACTGTAACGGGAACATTTATAATCCCGTCCTTTAGCTCAGCTGTAAATGTGCTGATAGGTGATATCTCTTCATCTGTTCTTGTGCGTATCCAGCTGGATATCATTACATTGTTCAGTCCGAGCCTGCTCATAAGGCTGGGATCAAACAGAATAGGTATATCTGTTGTCCTGCCGGCAGGAACACTGATGTATGTGGGCTTTCTGATGATAACATCGCTGTTGAGAGCAAATACGACAAATGATGGAACTTCCTTTTTCTGCATGGTGTAGTAGCCCACATATGCGTTATTTCGTTCTCTGATGTTCTCTGACTGACGCACATATTCATTGAATCTGCACACTCTTGCAATAAGTGAATTCTCATCATGTGCTCTGCTCATTCCGCTGAAAACACCGCAGTCCTCATAATCCGAATTTACGCAATATTCAAAGGTAAGGCTGTCGGGAAACTGATATCCCTCCGTGTAGGATGGACACATTGTTTCATATTTTTTTATCCTGAATCTCTCAGGGAATCGGCTCACTGCATAGTTGAAATAAACAGTACAAGCAGAACCTATCTCTGCAGATGTGGGTATCTCATCAGTCATACTAGAAAGTATGCTTTTATCAAACACCTGTGGCTGACAATCTGCATAAATACGGTATGGAAGTGATCTCTTTTTCAGAAGTTCCACTGCTTTTCCGTCATCTCTTATAAGGGAAGCATTATTCTCCTTATCGGTATTCCGGGAATAATAAGCGAAATATTCTCCCTCCGCATAATAGCTGCTGCTTATATCGGCAATAGGATTCATCTTATCATTTGCAAAGAGGAACATATCGTCTGCTGCATTGCCCACAGCAAATTTCCGCAGAGCCTCGGCATCGGACAAACCGTTTCTTTTCACAAACGATACATCTATCCTTCCGCTGTATTTCATATCCGAGCTGTCGCAGTCGGTGATCACAGCTGCCTTCCGGATAAATGGAAGATGCTTGTCGAATCCCTCCAGTGCAGCAGAAGCTGAATCCATGTCGTCTGCTGTCATAATCAGCTGAGTAAGCTTGTTTCCGTCAGCTGCCTCATAGGGAACGCTTGCGGAAAGCACAGACTTCATCATCAGTTCGGAGCTTTGCATCCATGTGAACGGAACAAATTTCTTGATTTTTTCCTTCTTGCTCCTGTAATACTCCTCATCCTCAGCAAGTCTGATGACCTGCTCTGCGAAGTCATCCTTGTTATTCAGCTCAAAATAATCTATATAATCTCCCGAGATCTCACGAAGGACGCCGATATCAGAGGCAAGGACGGGAGTTCCCAGCTGGAGCGATTCTATAACGGGAAGTCCGAATCCTTCATTAAATGTAGGAAATGCTACTATAAATGCATTTTTGTATAGATATCTTATAGTATCGTCATTGGGACGCTCAAAGAAAAATAGCTTTTTGCCGTTCAGTCTGTGAGTTTCTATCCTGTTACGCAGCTCCTCAACATTCCATCCGAATTTTCCCGCAATTACAAGAGAGATACCCTTATCTGCCAGCTTTTCCTCAAGAGCATCAATAGCAAGTTTATGATTCTTACGTGGCTCAACAGTACCTACCATAAGCATGTACTTTCCCATTTTTTCGACCTTGCTCACTACCTGAGGGTCAACATCCTCCTGACCTTCGGAGCCTTCCATGAAGTCTGCTCCCAGGGGAACGACGCATCTGGGTATTCTTTTCCTGCCAAGCCTGTCACACAGCTTGTCAACCTCATCTCCCACAGCAGCAGTTGTTGTAATAAGCATATCTGAATATGTCAGAAAAGCGGAGGTATACATCATGAAATTATATACCGTTGATTCCTGTGCAAGATGGGGATGAGTAATGGGGATAATATCGTGAATAAAGGTAATTATGCGGATACCGCAGTTTTTAAGCTTAGGATATAACGAATTTCTTCTGAACTTTGCATTCCATACATTATCAACGTCCAGAAAAAGAGAGCCTGATTTAAGATCTTCTACCTTTAGCACTTTACCGGTGTAAACATCGCTGTCACAGTTATCCTTGTTTTCAAAGCTTTTTCTGAGCTTTTCATTGTCCACAACTCTGAATGCTTCTATGGATTCTGTCCATACCAGCAGGTAAACATCCGCACTGTTATCGGAAATAAACCTGTTTGCAAATTCCTTTACAACTCTCTGAACTCCTGAAAGATAATTGTTCACGAAAAAAATATTCATGAAATTTGTAATATCATAATATAGAATTGTTTTCATGATCTCAGTCTCACTTTCAGAATTTGATTCCCACTGCTTTCAGAATCTTTTTTTCTAATATCTTTAAGGGTTCGGGCTGCTTTCTTGCTATGCTGAGAAGGGCCATCTTGAATAAATTAGGCTTCTTTGCCCCTCCTGCAGGAGCAGCCTTAGTATATATGTTATTGTATGCCCTGATGCTGTTTTCGGCAAACTCACCGCTGTAAATGATACGGGATACCATCTGCTGCTGGAAGCTGTAGCTTTCAAAATGCTTCCATTTGTTTATGAATTCCATAGCACTTTCATCGGGCATACGTTTGAGGAGCTTGCAGTAGGATAACAATCCGTAGGAGTAATTATCGCTGAATGCGGACATTTCAAGAAGATCGGCTGTGCTTATGTCTGTGGATGCATCGTAAACGTAAACATCCTTGGAGAATGAAAGCTTTTCACCTGCTTTTTCCATATTTCCCGCAACTATATCATAAATAGCAGAATCAAGACCGCCCCCTGCTGCTAAGATAGGTATGTCATCTTTTTTTATCGCAATGGGCTTATCCGAATACATCATGGAAATGAGCTGCATACCGTGGCATTTTCTGTCCGAGCTTGACGGATTGATAACATTCTGAGGGAGAAGCTTGCCGAATTTTATCCTTACTCTGACACTTCCATCATTACCGATAACACTTTGCGGAACAGAAAAACTAATATGCTCGGTTCTGTTTTCAGTAAAAGTAAACGAACCTGCATTGTGCTCGTTTACAAACACTGTAAGCTTTACGATTTTCTGCAGTTCACCGATGTTAGGAATTGCAGCGATATCAAAATAAATCTCCGACTTGATGCTGTCAGCTGTAAATGCCAGAACAGTCTCACTGCCTGTAGTGCATCTTGTTACTCTTGTAGGCGGATTTACTCCCCATGCCTGTATATCTGAAAAGCTGCTGAATTCAATGGGTGTATCGGCAGGAATGTGATACCAATCCTTCTTCGCATCCCTGAGAGTAAGCAGATTATCGTATAGCCTCTCTCGGAAGCTGTTTTTATAATAGAAAAACTCATCATTAGCTGAGCGTTCTTCATTTGAAAGTGTAAATCCATTGCCGATATACTCATGCAGACGCTCCATAACAGAATCAATATTTTCGCAGATATTATTAAGATACTGCTCTTTGCCCTGATATGGTGAGATAAGATCTGTACGATTATTATACCTGATGCAGTCCTCCATATCGTTTATACGGCAGAAAAGGACAGGCTTATTCTGGAGCATGAACTCAAAGCACATGGAGGAATAGTCTGTGATAAGAATATCCGAGGTTGACTTGAGTCCCTCAATATCTTCATCCCTGACAATATCGATATTGTTCAGCATATCATATCCGAATTTGTCCACAACGCTGTGATGAAGTGCTACCTTTAGTCTGTATCCATTTTCACGCAGCACCTTGTCATCGGAAATTCTTTTGATAATACCCGTAATGGTCTTGTAATATGTGCTTGTACTGATATCCTCAAGGCTGCCTAAATATCTTCTGTGAGTGAAGAACATAAAGATGGTCTTATTGCCATACTCAGGCTTAATGTAATCCCAACGGCAAAGACCGCTGCGGATGATGTTTTTCTCATTGAAGCAGCCTCTTGTAAGGAACAGGTTCTCCTCATACTCATTGCTGCACAATACCTTGTCAAACATGAATGCACTGAATGAAGAGCTGTTGATAAATTTCTCCTTAAAGAAATTTACTCCATGCTGAGTAAATACAGTAAAGACATAGGGACTCATTTTAGAGCAGCCTGTAAACTCGGGAATAGTATGGTGAAACACCTGATAGGAGTCGATAACTATTTTTATCCTTCTGAACCTCGGAAGCATTTCATTGATAAAAGCCAACCTGCTTCTGTAGCCGATGATGTGCTTTCCGTATTTCTTCTTTGCCTCGGAATATATACTGCAGTCCTTGTGCATAACATAGTACGGCTCGAAGACTCTGTCCTCTTTACCCATCATGAACTCAAAAAGATAGTAGTTATCCTGAGGGACAGTCATAGGCTCAATAAAGTGATCTGCCAGCAGCACCTGATCTCTTTTTGTATTCACGCACATATTATGCATCAGCTTGTCACTGTATATTTTTCTTACAGTATCACTCATTTGCCGTTTTCCCCTTGTTCTTCAGGTAATTTGCCGCTTTTTATAAATTCTTCATATGAATCGCACACCGTGTCCGTCTCACCGAACATGATCTGTCTGCCCTTGTCAAGCCACAGCACTTTTGTTGACATTCTCCTTATCTGGGACAGTGAATGTGAGACAAGGATAGTTGTGATCCCGCTTTCAATTATGCTCTTCATCTTTTTTTCACTTTTTTCTTTGAAAGCACCGTCACCTACAGACAGCACCTCGTCAAGTATAAGTATGTCAGGGTCGACAAGACTTGCAATGGAAAAAGCCAGCCTTGATTTCATACCCGAAGAAAGCTGGCGAAATGGTCTGTCCTGAAAATCCTCAAGCTCCGCAAAAGCTATGATATCATTGTATCTCTGATTCATAAACTCCTTAGTATATCCCAGCAGAGCACCTCTGAGATAAGTATTCTCCTTGACGGTAAGCTCTCCGTCAAAACCCGACGCAAGCTCAAGAAGTGCAGCAGGAGTACCGTCTACTCTGAGAGTTCCCTCCGTGGGACGCATTATTCCGGTTATGACCTTAAGGAGCGTGGACTTACCGGCACCGTTCTTTCCGATAATGCCCAGAAGCTCTCCTTTTTCTATCTCGAACCGGACATTTTTCAGAGCCCAGAATTCCTTTTTCTGGTTTTTACCTTTAATAGTGTTGATAACAACTTCTTTAAGACCAATATCCTTGAAGTCGCCTGTAATATACTTTACCGAAACATCTTTAACATTAATAACAGACATTATACTGCTCCCCTTATCACACATAGTATAGGAATTTGTAGTTGTTCTTCTTGTAGATCAACGCACCGATAAGGATGCTTGCCAATGCATAGCCCATGCAGAGCAGATGATATTCCATTGAGGGTATCCTATTGTAAAGAACGATATCTCTGAAGTATGTTATATACACATAAACAGGGTTCAGATTGAAAACCCATGCAATATTATCGGAGAAAGACGATGTGTCATAGAAAATCGCTGAAAAATACATAAGTGCCATTTTGAAAATATCATACAGATACTGAATGTCTCTGAAGAAGATAAACAGTGCTGAAAGGATCATGCCGATGCCGAGATTGAATATGATAAGACATGCTATAGGGAATATTAGCAGGAAGAATTTCCAGGAGAATGGTATGCCCTCGAAGGCAACAAAGATCCAGAATACAACAAATGTAAGCAGGAAGTTAATAAGGCATGCAACATTTTTGGAAAGAAGAAACAGGTATTTCGGAACATTGATCTTTGTGAAAATAGCTTTGTTTGACAAAAGCGATGACATTCCCTGTGTGGTAGAATCGCTGAAATAGTTGAAAACAAGCTCTCCGCAGAAAAGGTAAATAATAAAATGGTCAATATTACGACCGAATAAATTAGTAAATACCAATGCCAATACAGTCAGCATAAAAAGCGGAGAAAGAATACTCCACAGCATACCGAGAACAGTCCGTTTATATTTCTTTTTAAAATCACGCTTTACTAGCTCCTCAAAAAGGAAGCTGAACTTTTTTATCTTTCCTGAGGAATTGCCCAAAACATTGTTCATCTTATCACCGTACCATTTCATCATCAAATCATTTTATCCCAGTATGAAAGTATATTCCTGATGGATTCTTCTATGGGATATTTCTGCGACCATCCTGTATCGGAAACAAGCTTTGTCACATCAGCCTCAATAAATGGCACATCCACGGGGCGGAAACGCTGTGGATCCTTTTCAACTGTGATATCTGCTCCCGAAAGCTCGATTATCTTGTCCAGAATAGACTGTATCGTTACTGCGTGACCGCTGCCGACGTTGTAGGTCTCACCGCTTCTGCCCTTCAGAGCAAGAGCGGCATAAGCACGGACAATATCACGAACATCGGTAAAATCACGCTTTGCAGACAGGTTTCCCACACGCAGCACAGGCTCTCTTTTGCCTGCCTTTATCTCGGCAGCCTGCTTGCAGAAATCCGCAACCACAAACTGAGGAAGCTGACCCGGTCCGATATGATTGAATGCTCTTACGGCAATGATATCCATGCCGTACGCCTTTACATAAAGCTGAGCTATCATATTCTGAGTAAGCTTGCTGATCGCATATATATTCGCAGGTTCGGGCACCACCGATTCATCAACAGCAGTGCTGCGGTTCGCCGCATAGCCGTATTCCTCGCTTGAACCGATAAAAATGATCTTAGGGCTGATACCCGTTCCCCTGACAGCTTCAAGAAGATTCACACATCCCTTGATGTTGATGTCCACCGTCAGAGCAGGTCTTTTCCATGACAACGCAACAGAGCTTTGTGCCGCAAGATGGAATATGCAGTCGGGGCGAAGGCGTTCAAGCAGCTCTCTTATGCCGGATTCCTCCAGTATGTTAAGATCTGCAGTCTCAAATTCACCCGCAGCATCACCATGAATAGTTATGGATTCCTGAGGAAGCTTTGTGGCACAAACCTCCCAGCCGCTGCTGAGAAGCTCGTTTACCAGATAACCGCCCACAAATCCACCGGCTCCTATAACCAGTGCTTTCATTCAGAAAATCACTCCTAATTACTTGCTGTTAGCGATCTCACGCTTAACCAGTTCAAGATCGTTCTTGACCATACCCTCTACCAGCATAGAGAAGGATATCTCACGCTTCCAGCCAAGCTCCTTTTCCGCCTTTGCGGGATTGCCCAGAAGAAGATCAACCTCTGCGGGGCGATAGAACTTAGGATTGATCTTAACTATAGTCTTGCCTGTTGCGGCATCTGTACCGATCTCGTTTACGCCCTCGCCGCTCCACTTGACATCAATGCCAAGATGCTTGAAGGAAAGCTCAACAAATTCACGAACTGTATGAGTCTCATGAGTTGCGATAACGAAATCCTGAGCCTTGTCCTGCTGGAGCATGAGCCACATAGCGTATACGTAATCTCTGGAGTGACCCCAGTCACGCTTTGCATCCATGTTGCCAAGCTCAAGATGATCCTGAACGCCAAGCTTGATCCTTGCAGCTGCGTCTGTGATCTTTCTTGTTACGAACTCGTGACCTCTTCTCTCACTTTCATGATTGAAAAGGATGCCTGAGCAGGCATACATATCGTAACCCTCACGATAGTTTCTTGTGATCCAGTGTGCATAGAGCTTAGCTACTCCGTAGGGGCTTCTGGGATGGAAGAAGGACGCCTCAGTGTAACCGTCGAAATTCTCACCCTGATCCTCATGGCATCCGCCGAACATTTCGGATGTACTTGCCTGATAATACTTTGCATCGGGCTTTACTGTACGGATAGCTTCAAGAATATTGGCAGCTGCAACACCTGTGATGTTTGCACTGGCAACAGGCTCCCTGAAGGACTGTGCTACGAAGGACTGAGCAGCAAGGTTGTAAACCTCATCGGGCTGAGATTCCTTTATTGCATTTATCATAGCAGCCATATCGGTGATATCGCCGAAAATGAAATTGATCTTTTCCTTAGCGGCAGTACCCTCAAGGTTGCCGAAATCAAGTCTTGACTTACGTCTTACAAGACCGTATACCTCATATCCCTTTTCAAGCAGAAGCTCTGCAAGATAAGAACCATCCTGTCCAGTAACTCCTGTAATAAGTGCTCTTTTCATGTTATTTCCTCCAAAAAATTTTTCAAATACTCAGGTCACATCAAAAACACTTTCCACGGATGCACATCCTGTCCTGCACCAATGTAACCGATCATTTTTTAGTTCACCATGCCAATTTCTGCGTTAAGCATCGGCCCCCCTGCTTAACAAAAAGGCAAAAAATAACACACCTTAATAAATGTCTGCATTATTATACTACATTCTTTGAAAAATTACAAGTCATATTTTATGTACACAGCCTGTTTTGTGCATCATTAACATTTAGATGTGATTTTTCAAGTGTATTTTATCACATTTCTCCATCTTATTCTCACTTTGTTTTTAACATTTAATTAATATTTTCGACAAAAAATTGCATATATTAGAATATGCGAATACTGTTATAATATTATATACTCTAAATAACACCGGATAAAGAAAGGACACTGAAATGGATTCCGCAAATATGAAAAAAGCATCTTCCCCGGCAAGGAACTATCATCTTGACATCTACAAGCTTGTATTCTCTATAATAGTTTTTTTCGGTCATGTGTACTCACATCTGGCAATATCCGAAGCAGATCTCCCCGAAGGAATAACACGCAAATCAATGGGATATGTTAGTGTTCAAGCATTCTTTGTTATCTCGGGAATGCTTATGATCAAAAGCCTCAGCAAAAAAGATATCTCACCCTTAACTGCAGGAAAAGACTCACTAGATTACTTAATACACAAGTACAAATCCATAGCACTTCCCTACCTGTCCGCTTTATTCCTAAATGTTCTAATGTATACACATTTAAATGGCATAACTGTGGCAATAAAACGACTGCCCCGGCTTATACCTGAAATTTTTGCAATGTATCAATATGTGGCAAATGTAGCAATGATACGCGGTCATACATGGTATATCTCCGCATTGCTCATTGCGATTCTCCCCCTCGCATACATATTCCTGAAAAACAGAGATTTTTATATCCATGTATTTGCACCTATAGCTGCTTTCACTCTTTTCTCATACATGGCTGTTTCCGAATACTCCTCAAATGATTACTGTCTCGATCAGTACGCCTACTGTGGAGTGATTATGGGCGGAATTATTCGTGCTCTCAGCGGACTCTGCTTTGGAAGTATATCTTGGTTGATATCACAGAAAATTGCCTACTCTGTCACAAATCGAAGATTACGTGTTCTTGTAACCATATGTGAGATTCTTACAGTTACAACATTTTTTGTACTGTGGTTCAATTCAAAAAAAGATCCAACATATAGTCTATGTGCTATGTTTCTACTTCCAATAATATTTGGAGTAGTATTCAGCGGAAAAAGCTACATATCTGAATTATTCAAAAGCAAGCTGTTCAGTAAATGCGGAAGTCTTTCTCTTGCGATTTACTTGTGTCAATGGGCAGGTGAGGTATATGCCATGAAAAAAATGTCCGATCGTCCATTAATTGAAAAAACATTGGTAATGGCAGGAATTACTGTTATTATGATAGTTCTTCACTATCTGCTTATTTTCATCTGGAAAAAGCTCTGGGCAAATGTTATCAAGCCATTCTTCACTAAACCGGATACAGACAAAGCATCAGAGACTGATGCTTAATTATACTCATTCCCCAACAAACACATTTTGGCTGCTTTTCACTAATATTTCTGCCATTATCTTCTTTTTATTCAAGCAAAAGCTTTATATTTTTTCATGATTTTACATAAAACCACTTGAAATTATTATATAAATGTGTTATTATTATATATAGTCTCATAGTCTCATGCTTTAGAGGCACAAATTTTTTGAAAGGAAGTTATGAAATGAAATTCAAGCGTACACTCAGCGGCTTACTTGCTCTTTTCATGGCAGTAAGCATGACAGGGATCTCCGCTGCAGCCGAAGAAACGATTTCTGAATTCGATCTTATAAGTAATAGTGTTAAGATCGGTACAGAAAACCCTGATTCGGCAAATGACATCAGCGTCACAAAGGATGCAAGCTATTACAGCAGCCTTATTGACGGTCTGGAGACCAAGTTTGATCCTACAGTAACCAAGCCCCAGATTGTTGACTTCAGCATGGAAGAGGCTGAAGCTATCAACTACTTCAATGAGATGCAGATCAGCGAATACGAGGCAAGCACAGCCAAGTATGAAGTCAAAGCTGCAAAATACAATTTCAGCACCGACTATTACTACAATCAGCTCAATTCTGACGAAAAGAAGCTTTACGACGGTCTCAAATCAGTAGCACAGGGCTATCTCGATAACGCTATTGACGTAACAGAATCAGGCGGATTTGTAGGAAGCGTTGCCTACGATCGCTCAAAGATCAACGACCTGAAGCTTGCGGTTATTACGGAAAGATTCTTCTATGATAACCCTCAGTACTTTTTTGTAGACTGGTGGTTCGGTCGTTCCGGTGCCTCCGTAGGCAACATAATGTACGTTTCCTTCCACATAAATGATGATTATCAGTCTGCAGCAAACCGAACCACTGCAATCAACCAGATGAACAGTGTAACAGATACCTGGATGGCAACTCTCGACACACTTTCCTCTGATGTTGCCAAGGAAACATGGATCGCTAAGAAGCTCTGTGACACAGTTGTATACACATCCAGAGACGGACGCGATCAGACTGCTATCAGAGCACTGGTAGACGGCAAGTGCGTATGCAACGGCTACGCTATGGCATTTGCATATATGTGCAATGCTTGCGGAATCAACACTATCTGCGTGACCTCCGCAGATCACGCATGGAACAGAACATATCTCCAGGGCAAGTGGTACTGCGTTGATACAACATGGATGGACACAAAGGTCAACGGCTCATATAGCCTCGATTGGCTCAATAAGAGCGAGGCTTACTTCCTTTCCAAAGACCCCGTTCACCACGCTATAGCTACAAGCGAATACTACGAACTCACACTTCCCGAATGCAATGATAATGACCCTGTTGCAGCTACAGTTGATAAGGAAAAAGCAGAGGCTTTTGTTGAGCGTCTTTACACAAAGCTCCTGGGCAGAGCTTCTGACGCTACCGGCAAGGCAAACCACGTTAACAAGCTTATGAACGGAACATCCGCAGTTGATGTAGCTAAGGGCTTCGTACTCAGCACTGAGCTTGCAAACAAGAAGCTTACAAACAGAGAGTTCGTTAAAAGAATGTATTTAACAATGCTTGACAGAAATCCTGATTCAGCAGGACTTACACGCTGGGCGACAGCACTTGACAACGGCTGCTCCTACGGTTACGTTCTCGCAGGCTTCTCCACATCCGCAGAGTTCACAAAGCTTTGCCAGAGCTACGGAATCACAAGAGGTACATATGTATCCTCCGAAAACCGTGATAAGAACGCAAACCTCACAGCATATGTTTCCCGTATGTACACAAAGGCTCTCGGAAGAAGCTACGATGTAAAGGGTCTCAACAACCACACAGGCAGATACATTGCAGGAACAAGAGACGCTAAGGGCATTGCTCATGACTTCTTCTTCTCCACAGAGTTCGTGAACAGAAAGCTCACTAATGATGCATACATCAACACACTCTATCAGGCACTCTTCAACAGAGCTGCTGATGCAAAGGGCAAGGCAAACTGGACAACAAGAATGAACTCAGGCTGGACAAGAGAGCAGGTATTCAACGGCTTCACAAGCTCAGCAGAGTTTAAGAATCTTGTAGCAAGCTTCGGTATCTGATATTGATATTTAATACTAATAACCAATTAACCTATGGATAAAATACGGCGGCTATAATGCGTCCTCTATGCGTCAAACTACCTTGCAGGGCGAGAGCATTGCTGCGGTCGTTTTCCTTGATAGAACGCATTCTATCCACTGTCTTTATCCATAGAACAAACGGTTATTAGTATAAGTTTGAATAACTCATAATTTACAAAAGGCGGCGGGAATATACTGCCGCCTTTTTGTATGCCTGATATCAAGCAAAGAAAAACGGGTTCAGCTGCAAAAAACGCTGCTGAACCCGCTGGCATATATTACTATTATCAGATACTTCCGAATGCCTTATATCCCTTGGCTGCAAGTGCATCCGCAGCCTTTGCGTTGTCATCGGCACGGATGATGATATGTGCCGCAGAACCGCTTGTGGAGAACGATGCGTACATATATTCTACGCTTGCTCCGCCTTCATCAACGACACTGAGTGCAGCTGCAAGTGCTCCGGGAGTATCATCAACATCTATCGCAATTACTTCTGTAACAGCGGCTGCATAGCCGTTATCCTTGAGTATAGCCGCTGCTTTATCTGTGTCATTAGGAATGAGTCTTAATATACCGAAATCCTTTGTATCCGCAATATTCATTGCACGGATATCAATACTGTTGTCACCGAGGACCTTAAGCACAGCCGAAAGCTTGCCCTGCTTGTTTTCGATGAATACCGATAGCTGTCTGATTGTCATACCTGCTGCCATAATAAAGCACCTCCTGTTAATTATACGAGCTTTCTCTTGTCGATTACTCTGACTGCCTTGCCTTCACTTCTTGCGATAGTTTTGGGTGATACGAGATGAACCTTGGGGCTGATGCCCAGGATCTGCTTGATAGCAGCTGTAAGCTCTGCTTCCTTAGCCTGAACGCCCTTGACAGTATCGGAGAACTGTTCAGCAGACATCTCAACATATACATCAAATGTATCTGTATTCTTGACTCTGTCGATCTCGATCTGGTAGTTTGGCGGATAGCCCTGTGCAATAAGCACTGTCTCGATCTGTGAGGGGAATACATTTACGCCTCTGATAATAAGCATATCATCGCTTCTGCCCATAGGCTTTGCCATCTTGATAAGTGTTCTTCCGCAGGAGCACTTCTTTCTGGAGAGAACGCATATATCTCTTGTTCTGTATCTCAGCAGAGGGAATGCTTCCTTGGTGATGCTTGTGAATACCAGCTCACCCTTTTCGCCTTCAGGAAGAACCTCCCCTGTTTCGGGATTGATGATCTCAGGGATAAAGTGATCCTCGTTTACGTGCATGCCTGTCTGCTCGGAGCACTCAAAGGATACACCCGGACCGCTTGTTTCTGTCAGACCGTAAATATCATATGCCTTGATACCGAGAGACTTTTCGATCTCCTTTCTCATTTCCTCTGTCCATGGCTCTGCACCGAAGATACCTGCCTTTAGGCTGTTATCCTCGGGCTTGTATCCCATTTCCTTGAATGCTTCGCCTATGTATGCAGCGTAGGAAGGGGTACAGCAAAGGATCGTTGACTTAAGATCCATCATGAACTGTATCTGTCTCTCAGTGTTGCCCGAGGACATGGGAAGTGTAAGACATCCTACCTTGTGAGAACCGCCGTTGAGACCGGGACCGCCTGTAAAAAGGCCATAGCCGTAGCATACCTGGCAGACATCCTCATTTGTACCGCCTGCAGCTGTGATAGCTCTTGCACAGCAATCCTCCCAAAGGTCAATATCGTGCTGAGTGTAGAAGGCAACGACACGCTTGCCCGTTGTACCGCTTGTGGACTGGATCCTTACGCAGTCGGAAAGCGGCTTTGCAAGAAGTCCGTAGGGGTATGCGTCACGAAGATCAGCCTTTGAAAGGAAGGGCAGCTTGTAAAGATCGTCCGTTGACCTGATATCATCGGGAGTAACGCCCTTTTCTTCCATTTTCTGACGATAGTAGGGAACATTGTCCCATACGTGCTTGACCTGAGCAACAAGACGTTCATCCTGAAGCTTTTTCATGTCCTCACGGGACATGCATTCAATTTCCTGATTCCAGTATTTTTCCAATTTTCAAAACCTCCATTTTATATGTCTCTGCTATGCAGAGAAAAAATACAATTATATGGTACTGTTCTGCCAAAGTGCCTCCGCCAATTGATTGCAGATATCAGACGCATCCGCCGAGAATATGCTTATCCGTGCTGAAAAGCCGTTTCATTTTCACCATGGTATATGAACCGCTTCCATTTTCTGACGGTATAGCGATAGGTCTGAGTTTTTACAAAATGAAAATAGTCCAGTTAGTAATATAAGGCAACAGTATGAGTCTTTGTCTGCTCATCATAGCTTTCATCGGCAGCATATCCGCATACACGGCGAAGCAGTCAGAATCAAACGTGATTTTTGTAAAAGCTCACCCTCTTTAATTTATGCATTTCTTCCAAGCTCAAAAGCCTTCCTGTTAAGTTCCAGAAATTTCGGAGGAACGCACTGCTCCAGTGCAGCCTGCCATGTTTCCTCTTCAAAATCCATTTTAGTGGACACAACACCCATGAGCACTACATTTGACGCCTTAGCATTGCCTGCCTGCTCTGCAAGAGAAAGTGCATCGACTGATGTTACATCAATGCCCTTTTCATGTATTTTTTCGATGATATTTTCGGGATAGACTGCATTTCCTGTGATAACAGGCATAGGATCAAGCTTCTGTTCGGATGTGATTATTTTGCCGCCCTTTTTGAGGAAGGGCAGCCATCTTGCAGCCTCAAGCTGTTCAAAGGAGATGATAACATCTGCTTCGCCCTTCTCGATAACAGGTGAATTTACCTTGTCGCCGTATTTTACATATGTAACAACGGAGCCGCCTCTCTGAGACATTCCGTGTACTTCGGAGACCTTTACATCATAGCCCTTGGCAAGGATAACGTTGCCAAGAAGTCTTGATGCAAGCAGCGAACCCTGTCCGCCGACTCCGACTATCATTATGGATTTTGTTTCCATCGTATATGCATTCCTTTCAATTACAGGTTATTTGCGTGTATGCTCATAGTCATTATCCGCCTATTGCATCAAACTTGCATAGCTCTGAGCAGATTCCGCAGCCTACGCACTGAGTATGGTTAATAACTGCTTTACCGTTTTCCATGGAAATAGCAGGACAGCCAAGCTTAAGACACATCTTGCAGCCCTTGCATTTGTCAGGATCTGCCTTAAGGGGAGCATTGTGCTTAACATACTTAAGCAGGGCACAGGGTCTGCGTGAAATGATAACAGAGGGTGCATCAACTGCCAGCTCTTCCATAATAGCTGTCTCAGTTTCCTTAAGGTTATAGGGATCAACTACCCTTACACGCTTGATTCCGATAGCCTTGCATAGCTCCTCAAGATTTACGGCAGCAGCAGGGTCGCCCTTAAGATTCTTGCCAGTTGTGGGGTTCTGCTGATGACCTGTCATTCCCGTAATGGAGTTATCAAGAATGATAACTGTTGAGTTGGTGGAGTTGTATGCGATATTAACAAGTCCTGTCATTCCGGAATGCATGAAGGTAGAGTCACCGATAACAGCAACGGAACTCTTCTCAGCCTCGGCACCTCTTACCTTGTTGAAGCCGTGGAGAGCGGAGATGGAAGCACCCATGCAGATGGTTGAATCCATTGCATTAAGAGGAGCAACAGCACCCAATGTATAGCACCCGATATCGCCCGAAACTGTGATCTTGTTCTTTGAAAGTGCGTAGAATACACCTCTGTGAGGACATCCTGCACACATAACGGGAGGTCTTACGGGAATACTCTCGTCAAGGGAGAGTGTTTCATTCTTTCTGCCAAGGAGCTTTTCAGCAATAATAGTCTGAGAAAGCTCACCTATGTAACCGAATATCTCCTTACCCTTGGCATTCACGCCGATCTTTCTGCAGTGAGCCTCGATAACATCATCAAGCTCCTCGATAACGATTATCTCGTCAAATTTTTCTGCGAAATCACGGATAAGCTTTACGGGAAGAGGATTTACCATACCCAGCTTAAGATATGAAGCTGTATCGCCAAGAGCCTCACGTGCATACTGATATGCCGCTCCGCTTGTTATGATGCCTGTCTTTGCACCTTCGTTCAGCTCAACACGATTGAGAGCGGAGGTCTCGGCAAATTCGGTAAGCTTTGCTGTACGTTCCTCAACGAATACGTGTCTGCCCTTTGCATAAGCGGGCATCATAACGTATTTCTGAGGGTTCTTTGTATATTCAAGAAGCTCTTTTTCCTCTCGGTCAGAGCATTCAACAACGCTCTGGGAGTGAGCGATCCTTGTAGACATTCTTACGATAACGGGTGTATCAAATTTCTCTGAAATATCGAATGCCTGCATAACGTAATCCCTGCATTCCTGAGAATCGGAAGGCTCAAGCATAGCAACCTTTGAAGCGATGGCATGATGACGTGAATCCTGCTCATTCTGAGATGAATGCATTCCCGGGTCGTCGGCAACCGCAATTACCAGACCGCCGTTCACACCGGTGTAAGCTGCAGTGTAAAGAGGGTCAGCCGCAACGTTTAGACCTACATGCTTCATTCCGCAGAATGCTCTTGCACCTGCAATGGACGCACCGAGAGCTGCTTCCATCGCAACCTTTTCATTAGGTGCCCATTCTGCATATATCTCGTCATACTTAGCCGCTTCCTCGGTTATCTCCGTTGACGGAGTACCGGGATAGCTGGAAACAAATCTGCATCCGCCCTCATAAAGACCTCTTGCGAATGCTGCATTTCCCAACAGAAGTTTTTTCATAAACCAATGATCCTTTCAATAAAAAATACGTCTTTGTAAAGTATATCAAAAAGTATATATTTCATTATATCACTTTTTGTCGCATTTGGCAAGTATTATTATCGTTTTTTTTGATTTATTTTAAAAAAATTGATATTTTCTGTGCTGTTATACAGTAAAATATCGGCTATGCACTGAAAAATCGGGTGTCGCCCTACCCGGTAATATCCCTATTAATGAATCATATAAAAAAAGAAATTTCAAAATAACAAATTATTCATTTGACATTCAACGACAAGTGTGCTATAATATTTTTGATTACATATATGCTTTTGCATTTATGGTATATGCTTATGCTTTTATGGCAATGCTAAATCAGATCAATTTCTACAGGAGGAAAAAACTATGAAAAATCTTGATCTCAGCAAGTACGGTATTACAGGCACTACAGAAGTAGTGTACAATCCTACTTACGAGCAGCTCTTCACCGAAGAGACAAAGAAGGAGCTTGAGGGCTTCGATGTTGGTCAGGAAACAGAGCTTGGTGCTGTAAACGTTATGACAGGTGTTTACACAGGCCGTTCACCTAAGGACAAGTTCATCGTTGTTGATGATAAGTCCAAGGACACTGTATGGTGGACTTCCGACGAATACAAGAACGACAACCACCCTGCTTCCCAGGAAACATGGGATGCAGTTAAGAAGATCGCTGTAAGCGAGCTTTCCAACAAGAGACTTTTCGTTGTTGACGCATTCTGCGGTGCTAATGCCGATACAAGAATGGCAGTTCGTTTTATCGTTGAGGTTGCTTGGCAGGCTCACTTTATCATGAACATGTTCATCAAGCCCACTGCTGAAGAACTTGAAAACTTTGAGCCTGATTTCATTGTTTACAATGCTTCCAAGGCTAAGGTTGAAAACTACAAGGAGCTGGGTCTCAACTCCGAAACTGCTGTTGTATTCAACGTAACAAGCCGTGAGCAGGTCATCATCAACACATGGTACGGCGGCGAGATGAAGAAGGGTATGTTCTCCATGATGAACTACTACCTCCCTCTTAAGGGCATCGCTTCCATGCACTGCTCCGCTAACTGCGATATGGACGGTAAGCATACAGCTATCTTCTTCGGTCTTTCCGGTACAGGTAAGACAACACTCTCCACAGATCCTAAGAGACGTCTTATCGGTGACGATGAGCACGGCTGGGATGACAACGGCGTATTCAACTTTGAGGGCGGCTGCTACGCTAAGGTTATCGGTCTCGATAAGGAATCCGAGCCCGATATCTACAACGCTATCAAGAGAGACGCTCTCCTTGAGAACGTAACTGTTGACGCAAACGGCAAGATCGACTTCGATGACAAGAGCGTTACAGAGAATACTCGTGTATCCTATCCTATCGATCACATCAACAACATCGCTTCTGAGGTAAACGGCGTTTCCGCAGGTCCTGCTGCAGAGAACGTTATCTTCCTTTCCGCAGACGCTTTCGGAGTTCTTCCTCCTGTTTCTATCCTCACACCCGAGCAGACAAAGTACTACTTCCTCTCCGGCTTTACTGCAAAGCTTGCAGGTACAGAGAGAGGCATCACAGAGCCTACTCCTACATTCTCCGCTTGCTTCGGACAGGCTTTCCTGGAGCTTCATCCTACAAAGTATGCTGAAGAGCTGGTTAAGAGAATGCAGCAGAGCGGTGCTAAGGCATACCTTGTAAACACAGGCTGGAACGGCACAGGCAAGAGAATCACTATCAAGGATACTCGCGGTATCATTGATGCTATTCTCAACGGCGATATCAAGACTGCTCCCACAAAGTCCATTCCTTACTTCAACTTTGAGGTTCCTACAGCACTTCCCGGTGTTGATCCCGCTATCCTCGACCCCAGAGACACATATGCAGATGCAGCTCAGTGGGAAGAGAAGGCAAAGGATCTTGCAGAAAGATTCATCAAGAACTTCAAGAAGTACGAAGGCAACGAAGCAGGCAAGGCACTTGTTTCCGCAGGTCCTCAGCTCTGATATCTGAAGCCCGAATATCTCAGCACTTATAGATCCACGTAAAACAATATCCGGAAGCTTTGAAACGGCTTCCGGATATTTTTTGTCTATATCGCAGCATATGGTTGATTTCTGAAATTTTTCTGTTATAATAATATATAAGAAGTATTGAGCTGAGGAATATCGGCCCGACAAATCAGAATTTGTCGGTGAGATAAATCAGAATTTGTCAATTCATTTTGGATTAAAACATTATTGCAAGCTATTCCCACTCAACATCCCAACCATCTGTTGATTTCAAATCAAAGTAATCCTGAAAATCATTAAAACAATTCTCACATACACAAATCGTACGCTCCATATTTATATACCAGGTCTGATAATACCTTAATTTATCGGGTAACTGCTCCCAACAAAACAGACAATGCTTTAACTTAGGAAGATGTTCAATAATCTCATTACTGCTTACCGGGTCAAGACATTGCCCTCTAAGAAATTCTGCATCATTAAGTAATCTCCAATCGTCTTTTTCAATCATGATATTGTCCTCACAAATTCCAATTTATCGGTTACAGCATCGTACCGTTACCGAGTCCCTATTTTTGACATCAATCAAAAGCATGAAACGTTCGGGTGCAGGCTCAGCCATTCGTTATGACATAGGCTTTTGTTTTCATAAAAAAATCTGCTGCAGTTCATGACCGCAGCAGATTTTTTATGATACCGACAATTATTATTTATCCTTTATCCTCTCAAAATAATCGGCAGTGTCCTTGGCGACAACTCCGCTGAGGGCAAAGAGAGCGATAATATTCGGTAAAGCCATAAGTCCGTTAAATATATCGGCAATGGTCCATACTGCGGAAACTGTCATGTAAGGACCGATAAACACTGCAAGGATATACAGCCAGCGATATATCATAACTGCTGCCTTGCTCTTTCCGCTGAGATATTCAAGGCATCTTTCGCCGTAGTAATTCCAGCCGAGAATTGTGGTAAATGCAAAGAACACAAGGCATATCATAAGGATGAAGGAGGCAACGCCCTCGGGCATGAAGTAAAAGCCCTTTGTGAATGCATCGGCAGTTACCTGAACTCCCTCAAGCGTTTCATCCGCCCATGAACCCATCATTACAATGGAAAGACCTGTCATAGTACAGATAACGATAGTGTCGATAAATGTGCCCGTCATGGAAATAAGTCCCTGTCTCACAGGCTCCTTTGTCTTAGCTGCGGCTGCTGCGATAGGTGCGGAACCAAGTCCCGATTCGTTGGAGAAAATACCTCTTGCAACGCCCTTCTGCATAGATATCATTATAGAAGCAAGTGCTCCTCCTGCGATAGGACGGACTCCGAATGCACCGAGGATTATCTCAGAAAATGCAGCAGGTACCTTTTCGATGTTTGTTAAAATAAGTGTAAGAACCGAAACCACATACAGTATAGCCATAAAGGGTACAACTACCTGTGAGACCGAGCTTATACGCTTGATGCCGCCGATAACTACAAGACCTGTGCAGATAGCCAAAACAAAGGCTGTTATAACAGTAACCACAGAGTATTCCGTGCCCAGGATCATTACCGTATGCTCCATGTTCGGGTCAAAAAAAGTCCTGACTGCACCCGAAATGCCGTTTACCTGTGAGAATGTGCCGATACCGAGAAGTCCTACACCTGCTCCGAAAAATGAAAAAACCTTGGCAAGCCATTTCCACTTCTCACCCATACCGTTTTCTATGTAATAGAATGGTCCGCCGAGAACATGACCGTCAGAGTCAATGGTCCTGTATTTGACTGCAAGAAAGCCCTCTGTGTATTTCGTTGCCATACCAAGAAGTGCAGCTATCCACATCCAGAAAAGTGCACCCGGTCCGCCTGCGAGAATACCTATAGCTGTCGCAACGCCAACGATATTTCCCGTTCCGATTGTTGCAGAAAGTGCAGTACAAAGGGAAGCAAATCCAGAAACCTCACCGTGAGCGTCCTCCTCTTCGGTGAACATATACTTAAATGCAAGGGGAAGCTTTCTGAACTGTATGAATTTCAGTCTGACAGTAAGCAGCATACCTGCCGAAATGATCAGCAGGATAAGCGGTATTCCCCATACCAGGTTGTCAATTTTTTCGAGCAGCTGAGTAAAAGTCATCAGGCAATCATCTCCGTACCTAAGAATTATATCCGAAAGTTCCGGATAACATTAAAAATTATTATACCATAAAAGCCCCTATCAATCAAGGAAATATCGGAATTTTGTATGAATCATGCAATATGAAATCCAATTATAGTGAAATTACCCATTAGCTGCACTTGCAGAAAGCATACATGCTGTAAACTTTTTTCGGTTATATTACATCAAAACTATTGACTTGATGAGGTATATATATTATAATAGTATTTAGAAATGTCATCCCGTATTCAGATACGGACAACAATATGTATTATAATATCCGAGGAGGAGCAGTATGAAAAAAATTCTTTTTGTGGCTTCCGAGTGCGTTCCCTTTGTCAAGACAGGCGGACTTGCCGACGTTGCAGGTGCACTGCCTAAGATGTTTGATAAGTCAAAGTATGACGTGAGAGTTATTCTCCCCAACTACAAATGCATCCCCGATAAATACCGCAATTCATTCAAGTATATTACTCATTTCTATATGGATATGGGTCAGCGATTCAACAGCGTTCACGTTGGTATCATGTCCTACGAGCTGGACGGCATCACATTCTACTTCGTTGATAATCTTTTCTATTTCGGCGGAGACAAGCCCTATGCCGATACAAGATATGATATTGAAAAGTTTACATATTTTTCAAAGGCTGTTCTTGCTATCCTCCCCGTAATCAACTTCAAGCCCGATATCATCCACTGCCATGACTGGCAGGCTGGTCTTGTTCCCGTTTACCTCAGAACTCTTTATAAGGATAATCCCTTCTATTACGGAACCAAGACTATCTTTACTATCCATAATCTCCGCTTCCAGGGCATCTGGGATATCCCCACATTAAAGAGCCTCAGCGGTCTCCCCGGTTACGTCTTCACCCCTGACAAGCTTGAATTCAAAAAGGATGCAAACATGCTCAAGGGCGGTCTGGTTTACACAGACTTCATCACAACAGTAAGTAATACCTATGCGGGCGAGATACAGAATCCCTACTACGGTGAGGGACTTGAAGGTCTCCTCCAGGCGAGAAATCAGTCTCTCTGCGGTATCGTAAACGGCATTGATTACACTGCATATGACCCTGCATCAGATGAAAATATTGCAAAGCAGTACAACTACAAGAACTTCAAGAAGGCTAAGGCTGCCAACAAGAAGGCTCTTCAGGAAGAGCTTCATCTTCCCGTTGATCCCAACAAGTTCATCATTGCGATCATCTCCCGTCTCACAGATCAGAAGGGTCTTGACCTTGTAAGATACGCCCTTGACAGGATATGCGATAATAACACACAGTTTATCGTTGTGGGCACAGGCGATCCACAGTATGAGAACCTGTTCAGAGAATACGCATGGAGAATGCCCGACAGAGTATCAGCAAATATTTTCTTCTCCGAGCCATTCGCTCACAAGGTATATGCGGCTGCAGACGCTATGCTTGTTCCCTCACGCTTTGAGCCCTGCGGTCTTACTCAGCTCATCTCCCTCAGATACGGTACAGTGCCTATCGTAAGAGAGACAGGCGGACTTAAGGACACAGTTCAGCCTTACAACGAGTATGACGGCACAGGTATCGGCTTCTCCTTCGCTAACTACAACGGTGATGAGCTTCTTAATACTATCAACTATGCAAAGCATATCTTCTACGACTGCCCCAAGGAATGGGATCAGATGGTTTCAAGAGGAATGAAGACAGACTACTCCTGGACAAATTCCGCAAGAAAGTACGAAGAGCTTTACGACAGAGTTCTCGGCTGGTAACAAATTAATTCATGCAGTATATGCCGGTTCAGCTTCGGTATCATATACTGCATGAATTATTTCTCAAAAAATTTGATTTTTTTCAAAAAAGGTATTGACAAGCTCTGATACTTGTGATATAATATACAAGTCGTGTAAAGCGACAAAGCTATCATGTTCTAAAGACAGCAGGTGACTAAAAGGTCGTAAGTCCTGCCGAGGAAAGATCGCTATACTATGTATATGCCCCTTTCCTGCATGTCGGGAAAGGTTTTTCTTTTACCTATTGAAACGGATAGCATAATATTCATTCATTTTTTACGGAGGTGAAATTATTATGCCAAGTGCACAGGTTCTTGAATCCAAGAAGGCTAAGGTAGCAGCTCTTACAGAGCAGTTCAAGGGTGCTTGCTCAGGTGTGATCGTTG
>JBJERX010000121.1:0-8007 GCA_051882495.1 Huintestinicola sp.
GACGAGCAGGCTCTTGACTATGCGGAGGTAAAGGCACTCTGCGCAGGCAATCCCACCACAACAAGAGGAGCTTATGAGAAAAGGGCGATTTTACGTTATAAAATAAAGACGATACAGCAGTAATATGGTTGTATCGTCTTTATTTTTGAAAAAAATATTGAAACGAAAGTTTTGACAAAGATATGTTGGGATTTATTGTATATTTTGGACTAACAGTAAAAAAACACTTGACAAATCAGGTCTATTGTGATAGACTATATATAAATCGACAGGTCTATTTATATCGACCAAACTGAGAAAGGGGATATTTATGAGAATTTCAGACGGAGAACTCAAACTTATGGAAATTATATGGGACAATGCTCCCATAAGATCGGGCGAGCTTGTGACAATGGCATATGATCGCCTTGAATGGAAGAAATCCACTGTTTATACTGTGGTTAAAAAGCTTGTAAACAAGGGCATTATCAAAAGCGAAAATGCTGTCATAACGCCGCTCTGCACCCGTGATGAGATAATGAACGAAAAATCCGAAAGCCTTATTACAAAAGGCTATGGTGGCTCTCTGCCTATGTTCCTGACAGCTTTTTTGCAGAAGGAAAAGCTCACAAAAGCCGAAGCGGAGGAACTAAAAAAGCTCATAGACAACTACACGGAGGAATAAGAAATGACAGACCTTTTCAGAACCATACTTAACATGAGCATAACGGGCGTTTACATTGCCGCTGCCATAATCATACTGCGGCTGTTTATGAAAAAGCTGCCGAAAAAGTATTCATATCTGCTGTGGGCAATACTTGGAATACGTCTGCTTTGTCCGTTCTCGTTTTCGTCGGCGGTGAGTGTTTTCAATGTGCTTGTTCCCGAAAAGCCTGAAATATCATCGGGACAGATGGAATATATCCCACAGGACATTGAGTATTCATATGAACCGAAGATAACTGTGTCCGTACCTCAGGTTAATAATACGGTCAATAACTATCTGCCGCCTGCAGAGCCGAACAACAGTGTAAATCCCATGCAGATAGTAATGAGCATATGTACGATAGTCTGGCTTGTGGGAATGGCGACAATGGTCATATATACCGTCCTGTCGTATATTTCCGTCAGAAGACGGGTAAAAAGCGCAAAGGAGCAGAACGGCATTTTTATCTGTGACAATATTGAATCACCCTTTGTTTTCGGTATCATAAAGCCACGCATTTATCTCCCCGAAAATGTTTCCGAAGAGGATATGCGGTTTATAATTGCCCATGAGCAGGCACATATCCGCCGGGGAGATCACATTGTAAAGCTTATCGCAATGGCGGCGCTGTGCATTCACTGGTTCAATCCAATAGTGTGGATTTCTTATCGGCTTATGACAAAGGATATGGAGCTTTCCTGCGATGAAAAGGCTCTGGGCACATTTGACGATGACGTAAAAAAAGCCTATGCCAACGCACTTCTGAACATCTCCATGCGGCAGAATAAACTTACGCTGGGTGGAGTTCTGAGCTTTGGTGAGAGCGACATAAAGAGCCGTATCAAGGGTGTTCTCGGTGCGAAAAAGCCGAAAGTAATAGTTACAATTATTGCAGTCATTGCTGTGATAATTGCAGCTGTTTGTCTGCTTACAAATGCAGAGAAAGATGATTTTAAGGGAAAATCATACACATTTGTATCTCCTGCAACAGACCTTGAAACTGCGCTTAACTTTGAAAATGTTGTCGGAGATGATCCGCTTTGTATGAATATTAAGATACCATATGATGCAAAGCAGGAGGCAAACTATGTCAGATTTTCCCATAGTACAGTTATGAAGATTTCTCCCTTTGTGAAATCTCCCGTTGATATGGATACTGTTGATGCTGCTCTTATGAGCAGAATAAACAATGCGGGTATGGGACATTCCTGCACTATGACCGAACATATTACCGAAGAAAATACTATTTGTCATGAATACAGTTCGACAGATGATCCCAAAACAAGATTGATTTGCTTTATTGCAGATTATAAGCCAAATGATTATTACAATATCATTCTTTTTGTAACAACCGATGATGAGTTTACCTATGAGAGGGCGGAAAAAATAGTATCAACTGCACAGTTTATGCTGTATTATGATTTTTCTGACGAACCTGCCGAGACCGATACGGAAATATTTACTGAAACCCAGTCTGCCGAAAGCAATGAAACATTAACGGAAAATGACGAGAGCGCATTTCAAACTGTATCACTTAAACAACGACCGATAATCCCCGATGAATACGGTGGATATAATTTTGATCAAAATGCAGAGCTAATTGATGTGAAGTTTGCTGTTCCTGCAGAATGGACTGCTGACGGTCATGGCTTATTTATGCTTGGCGAAGAAAAGGTTCTTGAACAGAATGTCGTTTATTCCGACAGCTACGGACTTTTGACCGAAGGCTTTACTATTGATATGGTTTCGGGACGTGAGATCAAAAAGATAGATGAAAAATACGGCGACGAAAACGACCCATACCGTTACTATATTCACACGTCGATGCAATCTTATGACGGTGTTTACGATACTCATTATTTTGTCATTCAGCAAAACGGATATTATGCTACATTCTGCTTTAATGATAGCGAAGATTTCAATATGGCGATAGCGGAGGCTGTCCTCAGTACCGTTACCGTTTCACCCGTGTATCTCGATATCAACCTTGATTCCATGCAGGCAGCGTCAACCATAATTGATATAGGCACCTTGCAGTCCGACGGAACGATAAAAACCACGGGAGAAGATGGAGCGGCTGAGGTTTACTTCTTTATCCCTTCGGAATGGTTTACAAGCAATACTCCCGGAATGTACTACAACAAGAATATGTTCAGAGTAGAAAGCGTTTACAAAGCTGTTCCCGATCGGAAATACCCGTCGCTTAACGGCACAAACGGAACGATCCCGCTTTTTGCCAGCGAGGTAAATGTTATGGGCGAATCCTATGCCGCAGAGGGCGGAAATTCTCCCTATGATTACATGGTGCATAAGACCGTTAACAGCTCGGAGTGCTATGAATATGTGGTAACAAGGGGAGATCACAGCGCTGTGGTACATTTTAATGCAGACCCAAGCTCCACGGAGGTTGTCCGCAATGCCATAATCAGAAGCATAAAGATCGAGAAAGTTACGCTTTCGGACGTTAAGCCTGAGGGAATAGATTTTTCCGCATCATATGACAGCCCAAGCATGATCGTCACTATGTCCATTGCAAATAATTCCGACAGGGAATTTGTTGCTTTCGATGAAGGCATAGAGATATATGAAAACGGCAAGTATGTACCTGTTTCGTTCTTTTCACTTTATGCCGAAGAAAAAACATCAATGCATATATGGGACGGAGAAGGCTTGGAATACAGTCAGACCATGGGCGCAATGGCATATCCCGATTTTAAAGTGGGGAAATACCGTGCTGTCATTACGGGCTATTTTTCCGACGCTCCCGATGTAAGGAGCATGATGTATGCGGAGTTTGAAATAGAATAGCAAATAATTAACGGGGACGCAGAATTTTTTCTGCATCTCCGTTGTTCTATCTTATACAGATGTTTCTGCAAAGTTTTTCGTGCAAAGTATTGACTTTTTCGTGCAATTAACGTATAATATAGATAGAAAGGACGTGATTATATGGCTAACAGCAATACATCAAATATCAGTATTCGAATGGATGCTCAACTTAAAGCAGATGCCGAAGCTTTGTTTGAAAGTCTGGGAATGAATCTCAGCACCGCATTTAATATCTTTGTCCGTCAGTGCCTTCGTGAAGAAAGGATCCCTTTTGAGATAACAGCCAATTGTAATCCAAATGCACGAACAAAGGCAGCAATGCTTGAAGCCGAAAGAATTGCCCGTGATCCAAACGTTAAGGGATATACAGATATTGATGAGCTTTTCAAGGAGCTTAAATCATGAAGTACACCGTAAAGCTAACCTCACAGTTTAAAAAAGACTATAAAAATGCCATAAAGCGGCATCTCCCTATCGAACTGCTTGATGAAATCATCAAAGCTCTTGCAAACGGTGAGGCACTTCCCGAAAAAAATCGTGACCACCCATTGAGCGGAAACTGGAAAGGTCATCGTGAATGCCACATTCAACCTGATTGGCTTCTTATATACCGCATTGAAGATGACATTCTTATTTTAACTCTCTCGGCAACAGGCACTCACAGCGATTTGTTTGACTGCTGAAATTATTTTTGGCGTATGCAGAAATCACAGGGTATCAGCGGTCACAAACGCCGATTTTACGTTGTTTAAGAAAATGAGCATCACATTTTATCGTGGTGCTCTTGCTTTTTTTTAGCGAATATAGTATATTATGTATAGGTATTATCAGCAAAAACAAACAATATTGGATGTGATTATTATGTTAGGATTTTATCTTGCCCTCATTGATGAGCCCAGTGACAGAGAAAAATTTATTGAGATATACAGTACATACAATACTTTTATGTTTAAAGTGGCGATGTCCATATTGCACAATGAATCTCTTGCCCACGAAACAGTTCAAGACTGCCTCTTGAAAATTGCAACGACTATTACCGATTTTCCAGGCGTGAGAACGAAAAAAGCAAGAGCGTTTGTTGTAATTATGGTAAGAAATAAAGCTCTTGATAATCTGAAATTGGAGCATATTGATAAAAATGAGCCAATAGACGTAAAAGAAGCTGTTTCAGATGACATTATAAGCGAAATTATGTCGGATATAGGTTATAAACAGCTTGTCCAGGAAATATTAAAACTTGACATCATATATCGTGATATATTGGCGTTAAGGCTCATATACGAGTACAGCATTGAAGAGATTTGCTCGTTGCTTGACATATCCGAAAATACGGCAAAATCACGCATTTACCGTGGTCGAAAAATCTTAAAAGAACGTTTGGAGGAAATTTATAATGAACATAGAAACTAAAGAAAAGATATTTGACTTGGTTTTAGCTGACGCTCTTATGAATAGCTTGGATATGGAAATTCAGAAGCTTGATGATAATCACGAATATGACGATCATATATTTCCCGCCGAATTTGACATGAAAAATAAGAAAATAGCAAACTCCATAGGGAGGAAAGATAGAATAAGAAAAAACACAAAAATTTGCGTAAAAGCTGTTGTGACCGCCGCCGCAATAATGGGAGTGATTTTCGGTGGACTTCTCACGCAGCCACCTGTTTATGCGGCTGTTCAAAACGTTATACGAACTATCTTTGACACGTTTGACAGATATGAATATATCGGGGAGGAATTAACGGTTGATAATTTTAACAATAACATCAGATTGGGATATGTGCCTGACGGTTATTACTTGTCAAACGGTGATTATTCTCACATATCTGTATCATTAACTTATGTAAACGAATATGAAAACGAAATAATGCTTAATTATGGCATTGCTAATGGAACAAGCAGTATTTATGATAACGAACACAATTTATATAGCAGCTTTATAATAAATGGTATAGAATATCATTATTATGAGAGCATAGATAATGACTTTTATGATACGCTTGTATGGTATAAAGATGGTTATGTATTTAGCATACTTGCACATTTATCCAAAGAAGAACTTGTAAAAATTGCCGAGAATGTAAAATAAGTCAAATTTTATGCAGTCAGTTCTCTTTCTGAACCGTCTTTTATTATAGAGGCAAGTAAGACAGAGAAAATGCCGTATAAATAAAAGTGAGGTAAAACTTATGAATGTCAACTTAATTCCCGCTGATCGAAGCGGTTTTAAAATTCCACGGAATGAGTACCTTAGTGCACAAAAAGTCAAGGAAGTATGTCCCGAAGCAGAGTTTACCGGACTTTCCTCCAATGTCCGTATCGACAGCAGAGGAAGTAGGTGGTTTTTAAACAATGATCCATACACTAAGGTCTACGGAAAATATGATGCTTATGCTTACGAATGGACAGTAAGCACAGGCGAGGACTATCGTTCATCATATATCCAAAATCATCCCACAGAGAATATGGGCTTTGAGGATTTTCTCGGTTATGTTCGTGAAAACGGTCTTGACAAGGAGCTTAATGAATCAGCGATAAGGGCAGATATGCGGTGCTTCAACGAGACCGACTATACAACACTTTCCCAGCAGGCAGATTATTTTGCCGCATATTATGCACATCTGGAGAATCATATCACTCAGAATTTTACGGGTGAAGAAAAAGAAACGCAGATGAAAATTCTCAACGATACTGTCGGTAAAGCTATAAATGATGTATCAAATGCTTATGCGAATTATGCAGGAGGTTTTCTTGAAAAGTACGGTCAATCGGGAGAACGTGAAAAGGTACGCATGAGTGTAAATAAACTTATAGAGGACAAAATAGACTCCTATCGGAAATTTATTAAGGAAAAGCCGGATTATGCAAACCTTAACGGCACACAGGATGAATGGCTTAAGGACAGTCACAGATTCATGACAAGTGAACTGCAAAAGGCTTATGCCGCTTCGGGTGATAATACAGACGGCACAGGTGCATATTCGGAGAATGATCTGCTTTATATAGGCAAAATTGCTTCCTCTCTGCCGCAGAATTTTAAAAGTTTTAATACAGCTGCCGATGAGGAAACCATTGGCTTTACGCTTGGTACAGTCATGGCAAAGACTCTTGAATTGGGTAAGGCGATGGGGATAAGCGACAGTGCTTCAAATGCCATAAAGGGCGCAGTTACCGATTATCAGCAGGATTATATCAAACTTATTAACAACGAGCTTGCAAAACGGAAAAGAGATGCAATAAATGCCCGTGAGCGTGAAGGAAACGAACCTTTGGACGGTCAGGCAGTTATGAACATAGCTTTAAAAATGAAGCTTGAATATGAAAAAACTCAGGACCTTATGAAAACTCTTTTTAAGGGTATGTCCGATGGTTTCAAAAACCACATGAACAAAGTCAATTCGGGAAGTCACAGCAAGCTCTTAAGATACAATGAGACCGATAAGCTGTTCTGGCATAAGATGTACAGCACTTTAGACAGAACTGAAAGCACATCAATGAAGATTGAAAGAGACGCTTTGATATTTAAAAGCGGACTTGACAAGAAAAATCTCAATGTTGATATGGGCTTTAATTCACTTCATATGGGATATTTCAATTACAGCGATTATTCGGCAAAACCCGAGGGCAAAGTGGTCAGCGAGTTTTTAGGATTTTGATTAAGCACTCTCAATTTTCTTGCGGAATGAGCACTATGATTTGTGCCTAAAAAATAAAGCAATTGGTTGTAAGAATCATTCGGTGATAAAAATTTACACCACTACACGTTAAAAATCGTGAACCTTTGTAATTCGGCGTAATTATTGAATGTTATGAGTAATGTAGTAAGGAGCATATAAAAGACAAAAATTTATGAATAATTGCCTTTATTTGCTTATTTTATATATCCAATTTATTTTCCAGCTTCAGCCGTTTAGCCAAATCTTGCAAATCCTGACAGGCATCAAAGCACATCTGATTGTATCGGTCAATATCTTTGGTACTGCTATTTACGGTCAGACCACTCTTAAAAGCCCGAATTTTCTCACGCCGTTCATCGAACGCCTTGTTGTATTTCTCCAAAAGGTCGGGATAGCCGGAGAGCTTCTTGCGGTAGCTCCTGCACTTGTTGTCGAAATTGAGATACGCTTCTTTTATCGGATCAGCCATAGCACGTTTCTTGTAATCATCGTTTGCTTTGTATAAACGCTCTTTCTTGCAAGTGGTCCTGCCACAGGTAAGCGAAGCATTTGAACGTTTGGTAATCATAAGCTGTCCGCAGTTTTCGCAGTTAGTGATAAGTCTGCCTGCATCGGAGATAATGTCGGAGTAAATATCAAGCAAGGTGAGAATGGAGTCGTTTGCCACATAAAGGCTTATGTTCCTGCTGTCATCGTGTATCCTGTAAAGAGAACTGTCCAAAACCTCATTACTGCTCCGAATAACTGTTCTTATATCAAAAATATCCGCTGCCCTTGCCGAAATGAACGGACGGAAGATTTTCTCACTATCCG
>JBJERX010000122.1:0-7999 GCA_051882495.1 Huintestinicola sp.
CTGCAAATTCATTCTGTTTGTTGGAAATTCTCTGCATAAGCATTTCTATGGAATATCCATAACCAAGCTTCGCAACAGAGCAGCCGTATTTCACATTTGAAGGCTTTGCAATCATTCGCTTTTCATTTGTGAAAACATAACCACACTCACGCATTTTTTCCATAAGCGAATTTATGTCTGTAACTTCGGGAGTAATAATCAGCTTGTCGATAACATCAGCCATTTTTACTTTCCATGAGCAGCCCTTTTTACGGGAATCCCATTCCTTATATTTCATTGAGCTGTGCTTCTTCGGATTTGTGATAATGCTTAGTCCATGTTCAAGGCAAATCCTGTCGGAAACCTCTTTGGCAAGATTATATGTGTACTGATCTCCGAACCAACGGTTGCCTTTCACATCATAAGCACAGACGGCTATGTGATTATGACAATGCCCGGTGTTTGTGTGCGTTGAAACAATAACCGGACGATCTTCACCAAACATTGCCTTCGCCCATTCCACTCCGATCTGATGAGCCATTTCGGGAGAAACGGACTCATCAAAGGACTGAATGTAGGAGTGAATACGCACACTTTCGTTTTTTCGCTTGCGGTAATTATCGAACTTGTTGCCTGCAAACGCTTCATAAATTTCCTTAAAGTCCTCACAGACAGCGGCATAATCATTGGTACAGCAAATTGCGGTGCTGTATTTCATATCCTCGTTTTTGCCGGGGTTAAGAATGTATTTTAGATGCGCCCTCGGTGTTGTGTGAATTGCAGTATGCTTTATGTAAGCCAAATTACACCTCCTGACTTTTCAGCGGAGAGATATAGCTGTGAAATTCCTCGGAGATTTTTGCAATCTCCCGACGGAGCGAATCTATATCACCCTTGAAAACTTTCTTTTCGGAGTTCACCACCATTGCAATCTGGTTGATGTTTGTTCCAATGGAGCGCATAAGCTGATTGAAGCGGTAAATATTTTCTGTGTCATACAGAATGATTTTGCCGTTCAGCGCCAGATTTCGGAGAAAGCTGCTGATATTCATATTCGCCGCCTCCGCCCTCTGCTTTATGGCCGACATTTCTTCTGCCGACACCCTTATTTTTATAAAGTTATCTCTATTCATAAATCTCCTTTCGGTTACCGATTTTGTTCCCACAAAATCAATGCTTGCTAAATCTACCGGGCATGTATGCCATATTCTCATGTGGTTGAAAGGACTTGTTTTTCTCCTGATGCGAATATCCTTTCTCCCACAGAGAATGGCGAAAATTTACTGATTCTTTCTAAAAATCTTGGGGATAGCTTCGTACTTTTCGGTGAGAAACCTGTTTTCCTCGGTCAGCTCCGAAATACGCTTTTCAAGCTCTCCGATAGTCTGCTCAGAGGTGTGGTGTTCTGATTCAAGCTGTTCTGAAAGTTCGCTGATCTCCTTATCTTTTTCAGATAAGCTGCTTTTAAGGCGGTCAATTTCGGCAAGCAGCTTTTCATTATCTGCAAGGGCTTTTGCAAGCTGATTATCTGTCTGTTCGGCAATGATTTCAGCCGATTCCAACTTATCATGAAGTTCTGCATTTTCACGGGCAATACCCTCACATTCCTCGATAGCCTGCATAACCTTTACATGAGTCGGGAGAAGAAAATCAATAGCAAAATCATCAAGCTCAAGGCTCTTTCCCTTAACCTTTGTAATATGACCTGCAAGCTCTTTATCCTTATGATGAGCAATCTTCTTGTACACCGTCTGAAATTTTAGACCGTATTTCTCGCAAAATGATTTTACCGTCATAGCATCAACCTCCGATAAATTCCATGTCAATATCATCATCGTCAAGAGTGTCAGCAGGTTCTTCTACAGGAGCATTCTTCTGCTCCGTTGCAACATGATTGTCCGAACCGAAAACAGAAAACAGTTTAGGGATTTCTGTTTCCAGAGTATTGCGGATTACAGCAATAATATCTTTCATATCTATTTTAGAATTAGTTACGGAAGATTTACTATCCGTATCATTAATAACCGAATACAAAATAGTTTTTATCGCATTATTAACCGTATGATATTTATTCTTGTCGATGTTGGCAAGAAAATCGGCAATCTTCTTATCCGACGGATTTTCAAGTGAGAGCCTGAGAGTAATTCTTTTCATCTGCTTCATTACTCAGACCTCTTTTCCAATGCTTTGAGTGACTTTAACGCAAACTGCTGATAGCCTTTGGCTGTGGCACATATGTCATCAATGAAAATCACTCTGTCGGAATTGTATTTTCCGAAACGTCTGATAAGCTGAACACCGCCGCCGCAAACATACAGCTTCATAAAATCGGGATCATATTCGCATCTGTAAAGGGCATCAAAAATCTTACGGCAATATTTTTCCGCTTCTTCAAGAAAAATGTTTTTGTAATTGTCGGGAACATCGGTATTTCCATTTCTGATGAAAAGTTCAACGACTTCGGGATCAATTTTCTTGCCGTATGCAGCCATGACAGCTTTCTGAACTGCGATCATATACTGATTCACGCCCAGCTTTTCGGTTACGCATTTTTCTTCGATAGGCTTTTTGTTGTTGATTTGCAGAATGTTCGCAGTGCCGTTTCCGATATCTACGACCATATTCACGCCTGTCATATTGTGAAGGTGTTCCGTGACTGCTGCATATCCCTGGGGATAAACAAAACAGCCGACTATGGTGAGATGGTAGTGAACGTTATTATACTCGCAGTCGATATGCGGCTCTTTCATAAAATACTCTCTTGTGCTTTCACGCTGAGCTGTGACCATAGTGGTGGGACAGCCTACCGCAAGATAGATATTGCCTTCATAATATCCGCAGTTTCGGCACTCGTCGCAAATCGCTGCAATGGTCAGCAGACGGAATTCTTCATCAACGGTTTTGTCGGGGATATACTCCTTGTGACCTTCTCCAATGCGGTAATACATGTCGTTTATGTGAAGAATCTTGCCTTCAAAGGCAGGCTTGGTCTTGTATGCTGCGATTCCTGTGGGGAATGAGTGCAGAGAATTTTTGATATTTCCGTAGCCTGTATCAACAGGTACGATGATAGAATTGTTGTAAGGAATCATGCGATTTTTTCCTCCTTTGCCGCTTCTGCGACTTTTGATTTTAACATTCTGATGATAAGCTCTTCCGCTGTAATGGTTGCCTGTGCGTCGGTAAACGAATTTACCACAAATGTTGTCTTTCCGATGGTAATGCTGTGTTCAGCACCATCGGGCTTGTAAATTCTTTCCTGCATTTTGCACCTCCGCTGTTTGTCATATATATTGTATTCGTTAAGAGTCACATTCGGCCGAAAATGAGCATCTTGCGGATAATGGTGTCATTTTTATCGGAAATGACCTCCCTTATCCTGATTTCAATTCTATCACAAAGGAAAATTCTCCGATTGACGTCCATTTGGCATAAAATTGACGTCGCACAGGTGTCATTTTTCGGATTTTGATGTCATTTTACGTTTGAAGCGTGATTTCCGCCTGCATTTATGATGTCAAAACAGGCTTTTATGACGTCACTTATATTAACGGGTGGTGTCATTTCAATAAAAATGCTGTCACTTTTTATATATGGGCATAAAAAAACGAAGCTCCAAAGGCTGCAACAGCCTTCAGAGCTTCGTTTTTTGCGGATATTCGGTTGTAATGACGTATTTGCGTGGGTTTCAACTTGGGAGAATATTTTTTCAACCTGAGAGAATTGCAAGTGTATTCAACTTGGGAGAATGGGGGTAGATTTTAGCAAGCATTGATTTTGTGGGGACAAAATCGTAAAAAGCTTACGCTATTTTATCTCCTGCTCAATATCATCAAAGGTATCGCAGTTAAAGAAATCCCGCAGAGTAATATCAAACCCGTCACAAATTTTCTGAAAAGAAAAAACACCCGG
Source organism: Huintestinicola sp. (assembly GCA_051882495.1). Taxonomy (GTDB): domain Bacteria; phylum Bacillota; class Clostridia; order Oscillospirales; family Ruminococcaceae; genus Huintestinicola. The sequence goes on from JBJERX010000122.1 coordinate 3,892, forward strand.
ATTCTGACTCTTTTCATTAACGGCTAATAAGTTCTTTTTCAAAATATTTTGTAACAATGCACAATATATATCGGTGCTGTTTAGAGATAATTACAAGTGGATAGAGCTAAATTTTATTATAATTATGCCGATATATATATTGACAAAATACGCATTTATTTGATATAATATAAATTGTACATATTTGTATGGTTTAAATAAAGCGTATTTGTAAATCTTAACTATTTGTACTCTGTCGCAAAATTAGATATTTTGCGAAAAATTATAATTTCGTCACTCTGAGGAATTCGTTATGGTACAGCTGTATGAGCATAATAAAACTACATATGAAAACTTAATAAGCTTGTATGCGAATCACGACAGAGTTGCCTGCGTTCAGCCAACAGGTACGGGTAAAAGCTTTATTATGCTTAAGCTGATAGAGGATAATCTCGATAAGAAGTTTTTCATTGCATCACCTTCACTGTATATTTTTGAGCAGTTAAAAACTCACGCTGAAGATAATTCGGTGGATATATCTAACTGTGTTTTCAGTACATATCAAAAGCTTATCTATATGAGTCATGAATATATTGAAAGCATAGAAGCCGACTATATTATACTCGACGAGTTTCACCGCCTTGGCTCGGCTGAATGGGGTGGTACGGGTGTTGAAACATTGCTTAACAGTCATCCCAACTGTAAAGTACTGGGAACATCAGCTACACCAATACGATATCTTGACAATATGCGTAATATGGCGGAAGAAATTTTTGACAGCTGCTATGCTGTCAATATGAATCTTGCCGAAGCTATCCGAAGAAAAATACTTCCTCTGCCTGTTTATGTAACCGCATGGTACTCGTTTTCGGGAGAAATTGCACGACTTGAAGAAAAAATTGCTACAGTTGATAATCCATACCTGAGAAACAAGCTGTATAACAAAATACAGAAGGCAAAGTCAAAGGTAATTGATACAGACTGTGGACTTGAAAGTATCCTTCATAAGCACATAACCAATCCGAATGGTAAGTATATTGTGTTCTGTCCGAACATAGCAAGCCTTGAAAGTGCAAAAAACAATTGCAGACATTGGTTTGAAAAGGTAAACAAAAAAATCAATGTGTATTCTGTTTACACCACCGGTGATAATGTTAAGCAGCAGTTTGAAGCTTTCAAAAATGATACATCGGATTGTCTGAAACTTCTTCTTTGTATAGATATGCTGAACGAAGGTATTCATGTAAAGGATGTTGACGGGGTAATAATGCTTCGTTCTACTACTTCCGCAAATGTTTTCTATCAGCAGCTTGGACGTGCACTAACATGTTCAAATAGAAATCCCGTTATTTTTGACCTTGTTAATAACTATGAAACAGGCAATACAGCTGATGAATATGCAAGTGTTATGGAACTTGGCAGACATTATAAGCATGATGATTCAGAATTGGACATAACCTTTGAAATATATGATTATGTACGGGATATCCGTGAACTGCTTGATGATATTTCCAATACTTTTGAAATGTCGTGGGAATCGACATTTCAAGTTCTATGTGAGTTTATTAATCAAAATAAGCGTTTCCCATATCAAAAAGAAAAGTATAACGGATTAAGTCTTGGGTGTTGGTGTGACTCTCAAAAAATGATGTACAGAAATGGTCGCCTTTCCGAAGTAAGGATAAACGCGTTAGAAGAAATTGGGTTTCCTTGGGATACTCTGGAAGAGGCGTGGAATATAAAATTCAGTATGCTTAAGGCTTTCAAGGAAAGAACCGGACGTTTCCCGGTTCGCAAAGATTCTTTAGAAGATGAATCAATACACCAATTATACACATGGTGTAGTTCTCAGCGTCAGTTTTATAAAACCGGTCGTATGTTGCATGATAGAATTTTAAAGTTTCAAGAAATAGGCTTTGAACTTTCAGTTTTATCTGATGCTGAACGATGGGATGAAAAATATACTCAATTGGTCGAAATATGTGAAATGCTAAATCATTTTCCATCCGGAAATAAAGTTGAGAATAAAGAACTGATGTATTCAATATCCCAAAAGGACACACAATTTAACATCGAATGAAAACCGCCTAACGAAGCGGTTTATTTAATTATAGCTGTATCAAGCCTGCGCTTGTCTTTCAAAGGCTTGTCCAACAACTTGTAGTAAATATGAATATCCCTCGGTCTGTCGGCGGCGTATTCATCAACGGTGATGTACTCAATAAGCTCAAGAGCCATTTCACGAGTAAGCTCCTGCACATCGGTGTACTTCTTCAAGCGGCTGATAAACTCCTCAACATCTTCTTCGTCCTGCTTTACAGCAGACAGTTTCGCTTCAAGCTCTTCCACCTCTGCGGACAACGCCTTCTGCTCTGTCTGATACTTTTCCAACAGATTTACGCAGACGTCCTCTGGGATTTTACCTAACACCTTATCTTCATAAATTGAAGGTATCAGCTTCTGCAATTCTTCAAGACGGTGCTTACCGTCACGAAGCCTTTTCTTATCCGCTTCGGTCTGATGTGCGTTCAGCTTTGCCTTATGAGCAAGAAACTGCTGACGAGCTGCATTTTCGTCTTCAACCACCAATGCTGCCATTGAACGAATATCGGCAAGAACGATCGCATTCATATCATTCATTTTAATATAGTGGCTCTTACAAGCAATCTTACCGTGGCGGTTGTACCTGCCGCAGTTGAAGTTGTGCCGCACATATTTTCTCGGATTTTTCTTACTGCCGTTTGTGGTGTTGTTCCAGCCCAAACGCATTTTTTCTCCGCAGTCTGCACAAAACATCAAACCACTCAAGGGAGCCACAAATCCGGTTGCAGTCTTTTTTCCTTGACTTACCGATGCCTCGATTTCTCTGCATTTATCCCATACCTCCTGCGATACCAAAGGCTCGTGAGTATTCTCAACCACGATCCACTCCGACGGGTCCTTTTTAATGTGCTTATGATTTTTGTAGGAAACCGTTGTTGTCCTCATCTGCACAAGATGACCGAGATATGTAGGATTGTTCACAAGCGCCCTTATCCTCTCGGCACTCCAGAAATGACTTGTTTTGCGAGGATTTGGCTTTCCGAGCTTGGAATACATATAATCCGAAGCGGTAGGAACACCCTCTGCATTAAGAGTATCGGCAATATGTCTTGGGCTAATGCCCTGAGAACGCATTTCAAAAATCCTTCTCACTACACTTGCGGCAGGCTCGTCCACAACGGGCAGACGATTTTCATCATCGCCCTTGATATAGCCATAGGGAGCAAATGTTGTGCGATACTTTCCCGACTTCGCATTAGATTCAATAACAGCCCGAATCTTTTTGGACGTATTGGCAGCGTGCCATTCGTTGAACACATTCATTATCGGCATCATATCCATAGTAGTGCTGTCGGTGTTGAAAGTGTCAACATTATCATTCAGAGCAATAAAGCGGATATTGTAGGTTGGAAAGATGTAGTCGATGTACTGACCAACCTGAATATAGTTTCTTCCGAAACGGCTGAGGTCTTTGACAATGATAAGATTTATCTTACCTGTTTTAGCATCTTCAAGCAAACGTGTGACACCGGGACGGTCAAAATTCGTACCGCTGTAACCGTCATCGACATAAATATCAATGATGTTCCAACCCTGCTCGGTAACATAACTTGTGAGAATACGCTTCTGATTTTCTATGGACAGGGATTCTCCTGCTCTTTCATCATCTTTGGAAAGTCTGACATAGATCCCTGCATTGTAAATTGTCTGCTTTGGCATATTAAAAACTCCTTTCTGTTCCAAAGCAGCTATCTTCGATATACCTATTATATCATATATTTTCAAAGATAGCAATACTTTAAAGCAATAAATTAAGCGATTTTTTCTGTTTTCTCAAAGACCTCGGACATCGCACGAGTCAAGGCAATCGTTGAGATAACCTTATCAATATCCTTGTTTCCGCAGAAATGGCTGTGGACTATGTATTCCTTGCCGTCAACGGAATATCTGTTTGTCCGCACAGGGCAGTCCCTGTACTTTTCGTTAAGTTCACTTAATACTGTCTTTTTCATTTTGTTACATCCTTTCTTGTGTTTGTATCGTGATTGCAGTCACGATTTATGTTTTTAACGGGAATAACCGATAT
>JBJERX010000123.1:0-7826 GCA_051882495.1 Huintestinicola sp.
AGTATATAAAACAGGCTCACGGTGAAAACGGTTCTTTTTCTAACGTAAATCCTTCCAAAGATAACTGGATAAATGGTTTCTTCGGGATAAGCGGCTTTAATATCTGCTGTGTAGCTAATTACGATTCAGCTCGTGTTGAAGTATATTTTGGCAAATCCAATAAGGAAGCAAATAAAAAGGCTTTTGATAATCTTCTGACACACAAGAATGAAATCGAATCAACTCTTGGAGTTCCTCTCATCTGGAATAGAAATGATGATGTTAAATCGTCAAAGGTCTACTATCAGCTTGATAATGTTAGTATTGAAAACGAAGTGGATTGGATTCAGATGGCAAAGTTCCACGCTGAATGGAGCAAGAAATTCTACGACGTAATTATTCCTTATATCTCAATGTAAATGATAATCGCCTGAGTTGTCTATGATAAATTCTGACAATTCGGGCGTTTGCTTTATTACTATACCTATGATAAAACCACAAAATAGAAAATATAATATAATGTAGAGATATGCCTGTTCTGATTTTTGGATTTGGACAACTTTTGGACAACTAAGTTACAAAAAGCTGCATAAAGATAGAAAAAAGAAGAGTGTTTCTTCCTTGCTCAACTGCTCTAAAACACTGCTATTTCCAAAGATGCGAAACAGTAAAGCAATTGATTTGCCCAACTCGAAGAGATAACAACATCCCTATCGGGACAATACGAAAAATCGCCTCGCAGGGCTTACCTGCGAGGTTTTTTTGTTGCTTGTGAATTGGAGAGAATCAATGAAAAATGTTAGGTAGCACTCAAGTAGCACTCGTGTAGCACTCAAAATTTTTTTATAAAAAAGGACTCTCAAATTTACAAAAAATGCAAAATGTATACTTATCCCCGTTGATCACCCATACATTGAATTCCACAAGAAAGAAAATGCTGTAAGGAAAATTGCAGATACCATCGTAAATTGACAAAACCACCCTGCCATGATATTACACAGCAGGGTGGTTTTTCTAATGAATTACAACAGTAGGTTTAAACGATGTTTCCAATACAACGCCTTGTCTGATATTATCAGCAGTCAATAGTGATATCTAGGATAGGCTCAGCTACAGATGCACCTGCAGGAACCATAGGAAGTACGTTTACGTCCTTGTCAATGATGCAGTTTACAAGTACAGGCTTATTGAGAGCGATAGCCTGTCTCAGCTTCTCCTCTATCTCACTCTTCTTGGTAATTGTGATAGCGTCTATTCCAAATGCCTTTGCAAGCACCTCGAAATCTGTAGGCTTTTCAAGTGTTGTCTGAGAGAAATGGCAGTTGTAGAAAAGTCTCTGCCACTGTCTTACCATTCCCAGAACGGAATTGTTGAAGATTATCTCAATAACAGGGAGCTGATATTTAGCAAGGGTGGAAAGCTCGCTCATGTTCATATAGAAGCTTCCATCACCTGCGATATTTACTACAGTCTTATCGGGATTGCCGCACTTGGAACCGATGGCAGCACCCAGACCGTATCCCATTGTGCCCAGACCACCTGATGTAATGAAGCTGCGGGGAGCCTTGAAGGAATAATACTCAGCAGTCCACATCTGATGCTGACCGACCTCTGTACAGATAACAGCCTTGCCGTCTGTAAGCTTTGCAAGTGTTTCAAGAATATCCTTGGGAAGAACGGATTCCTCTGTCATGCCTCTCTGAGTAAGAGGATACTGCTCCTTCCATGCAGCTATCTGCTCCATCCACTGAGGATGCGAAGCCTTTTCAAGCTTTTCGGAAAGAGCCTTGAGAACCATGCCTGCATCACCCTGAACATGAACATCAACTGCAATATTCTTGTCAAACTCAGCAGGGTCTATCTCGATATGTACGATCTTTGCGTTCTTGATGTTATTTGCAAAGGACTGTGCGGAACAGGTTACACGGTCGGAGAAGCGGGAACCTACAACAACGATAACATCACTGTTGATAAGTGCCTGTGCGGATGTCTTTGTACCGTGCATACCAAGCATACCTGTGTAACGGGGGCTTGTGTTGTCAAATGCACTCATACCCATAAGAGTAAGTGCAACAGGTGCGTCGATAAGCTCTGCGAATTCAGCAAGCTGCTTTTCTGCGTTGGAAAGAACAACACCGCCTCCTGCAAGGATCATAGGTCTCTCAGCAGCAGCGATGACCTCAGCAGCCTCAGCGATCTGATCGTTATTGATGCTGCAGCGGTGTCCCTGAGGCACCTTCTTTTCGTACTCGCACTTAGCAGCTGTGATATCCTTGGGGATATCAATAAGTACAGGTCCCTTTCTTCCGTCGTTTGCAATAAAGAAAGCTTCACGAACGATATCTGCAAGATCCTTAACATCCTTAACGATGTAATTATGCTTTGTAACAGGCATTGTGATGCCTGTGATATCCACCTCCTGGAATGAATCAAGACCGAGAAGGCTTGTACCCACATTACCTGTGATAGCTACCATGGGAATGCTGTCCATGTTAGCTGTAGCTATTGCTGTAACAAGGTTTGTGGCACCCGGACCTGAGGTTGCGATAACTACACCTGTCTTGCCTGTGGAACGGGAGTAACCGTCAGCAGCATGACCTGCATTCTGCTCATGAGAAGTAAGAATGTGAGTGATCCTGTCACTGTAATCATAGAGTGCGTCATAAATATTGAGCACTGCACCTCCGGGATAACCGAATACAGTGTCAACGCCCTGCTCAAGGAGACACTCGATAAGAATCTGAGAACCGTTAAGAAGCATTAAATTTACATCCTTTCAATATATATAACTTTGGATTTTATGTTGTATAAAACAGACTTCTTTTATAATACCACATATGCCTAAAATTGTCAAGTTTTATCACTTTATGGTGATAGTAAAAGTAAAGTCGAACCTGTCACCTGCAGGCAGTCTGTGAGCATTAGTCATTTTGGTAAGCTCCTCGGAGCCGCCGCAGTAAACGGGAGTGGACGCCCATGGCTCCAGGCACACAAAATGTCCCCTGTCATCATAGGGTGACCATACAGCAATGCATCCGCTGTTATCGTAGCCTACTGTGACCGATCTGCCGCTTTTTCTGCTTACAAGGGAAACTGAGGATGATGCAGGCTTATCCTTAAGAAAAACATCATTCCTGAAAAGCTCTCTTGTTACCTGTACACGATCGGTGTTGTCAAGAACGGTGACATTTCCGCCGTCAAGCTCCTGAATAATAGTCTCGGGCTTTTCGTACACTACGTCATAATCTTCGAAGGTACTGTCCTTATCCGCTGTGAAGGGGCAGAGAAATCCGGGATGACCGCCCACAAATAAATACATATCCTCACTGCCTGTGTTCTCCGCTGTGAATGTACATGTTACCGTATCTCCCTCAACGGAATATTTCACATCAAGAGCAAAATCATAAGGATACTTTGCCTTGGTTTTTTCATCGGACAAAAGGCGAAGACAAACGCTGCTGTCCGTCTTTCCTGCTTCCGCAAAAACGCTGTCACGTGCAAAGCCATGATTTGACAATGCATACTCTGTTCCGTTAACGGTGTATTTCTTTGAATTTGTGTTGCAGACAAAGGGGAACAGCACAGGAGCATGCCGCTTCCAGACATCCTCCGCTGTCCAGAGATACTCGCAGCCCATTGCATCCTTGATGGAATGAAGCTCCGCTCCGTTGTCTGAAACTGTTACTGTAAGCTTGTCAGATGAGATCACATAGTTCATAATAAACTCTCCTTTATAATATAAATATGATATTTTAAAACACCCTCGAAAGGCAAATCACAGCTTTGATCAAAACCAATGTCATCGGAATGCGGTCAGGACAGCTCATTGTCTATCATCTCTTTCAGGCAGGTGTAACGCAGGGTACGCCTGTCATTTGCCACCATCCTGGAAACAATAGTTTTTGAGCCGACAATTATCAGCAGCTTTTTCGCACGGGTAACTGCGGTGTAAAGCAGATTGCGGTAATACAGCTTCTCAAATCCTCCAAGCAGCGGTATGATAACTGCATTGAACTCGCTGCCCTGGCTTTTGTGAACAGTAATGGCATATGCAAGCTCCAACTGCTCCAGCATATCCGTGGAATAGCGGGCAAGCCTGCCCTCGAAATCTATCTCCACAACGCCCTCTGCCCGCTTGACCCTGATGATCGTGCCGATATCACCGTTGAAGATGCCCGCACCCTCCTCGCCGTCACGCTTCCAGACAATATCGTAATTATTACGTATCTGCATGACCTTGTCGCCGTCACGGAAGGTATAAAGCATACCCTTTATCTCCGCCTTGCCCTCCGCCTGAGGATTTATCCTACGCTGGAGCACCTTATTCAGCTCCACCGAACCAAGTATGCCCTTTCGTGAGGGACACAGCACCTGAATATCCTCCGTAGGTGAAAAACCGTATGCATCGGGAAGACGATTCACGCACAGTTCGGTAACTGTCACAGCTGCTTCGTTGGCGTCAAGACGCTGCATGAAGAAAAAGTCGCTGTCCTTGCGGGCAAGGTCGGGGTCCTGACCATTAACTATCTTATGTGCATTAGTTATGATACAGCTTTGCTGAGCCTGACGAAAAATTTCCGTGAGCTGCACAACAGTGAGTCTGCCGCTGTCTATCATATCCTTTAGCAGATTTCCCGCTCCAACCGATGGAAGCTGATCGCTGTCCCCTACCATTATCAGCCTGCAGGAAAGCTTCATTCCCCGAAGCAGTGCCTCGAAAAGCAGGGTATCTACCATTGACATCTCATCGACTATCATAACATCGCAGGCAAGGGGATTTTCCTCATCATGCTTGAATTTCAGCTGACCGCTGCCGTCAAAATTCACTTCAAGGAGACGGTGTATAGTCTTTGCGGGATAACCCGTCAGATCGGCAATACGCTTTGCAGCACGTCCCGTGGGAGCTGCGATCATCACCTTCATGCCCCGCTGCTCGTACAATGAGATTATAGCTTTCAGAGTAGTGGTCTTTCCCGTTCCGGGTCCTCCCGTCAGAATAAGAAATCCTTTTGATAAAGCCAGTGCGATAGCCTCACGCTGCTTTTCCGCATAAGTTATTATCTTGGTCTTTTCCTCAATGTTGATAAGCCGTGTATAGTCCGTTCCCGTATCCTTGAAGCAATCGTTCATAACAGATAACCGTCCGCATATGTAATGCTCTGCACGATAGAAATCGGCAAGAAAAATAAACTCCCGTCCATGCTTTTCATAGCTGCAGAGATTATTCTCCCCCATTTCATCGCTGAGCACATCATCATAAGCCTCAGAGCTTATCTGCATCAGCTCCAGAGCCGTTTTTTTCAGCCTGTCTGCAGGAAGACAGGTGTGACCGTTAAGTGCATTACGGCTGAGGATATAGATTATTCCCGCACGAATACGCCCAACGCTTTCACGGGGGATAGAAAGCTTTACAGCCATTTCCTCCGCCTTGGCAAAATCCAGTTCAATGCCAACGTCGCACAGAACATAGGGATTTGCACGGATGACCTCCACTGCAAACTGTCCCCAACGCTTCCAGGCACAGACAGCTATTGACGGCTGAACTCCGAATCCGCCCAGAAATATCATCAGAGCACGGACGCCGGATATCCGTCTGAATTCAATGCCTATCTCCTCCGCCTTCTGAGGAGACACACCCTTGACCTCCGCAAGCCTGTCAGGGTCATTCTCGATAATGTCAAGGGTATCCTCACCGAATTTGTCAACCAGTCTTTTCGCAAGCGTAGGTCCGATTCCCTTGATAACACCCGAAGCCAGATATTTCAGTATAGCGGATGCAGTTGCAGGAAGCTTACGCTCACACACCTCCGCACGGAACTGCATACCGAATTTAGGGTGATTGACATACTTGCCCGTAAGCCGAAGCTCCTCGCCCTCCTCAATATTTCCCAGCTCACCCACAACGGTAACATAATCCCCGCCTGTGTCAAGGTCAAGGACGATATACCCGTTCTGTTCGTTGGCAAAAAGGACAGTCTCAACCGTGCCCTCAATATTTATAAGGTCACCCCGTGACCCCTCTTTTTCACCATTTATCATAGGTTCAGTCCTTTATATGAATAATTACTTTATTATACCATGTTATGCAGAAAAATGCAACAAAAAAATCGGCACATCCGTAAATACAGATGTGCCGAAAAGTTTTTTCAAAAATACCGATTTGCAGAATCAGGGAAGAAGTCTGTTCAGATCTCTTGGGAACATAGATGCCTGACGAACATTGGGAAGTCTGAGGAGCTGACTTACAAGTCTCTCAAGACCGATTCCCAGACCGCCATGAGGAGGAAGTCCGTACTTGTGAGCCTGGAGATAATACTGGAAGTCATCGGGGTTAAGACCCTGTGCCTTCATCTTCTCGATCTGCTCATTGTAATCGTGGATACGCTGACCGCCAGATGTTATCTCAAGACCTCTGAAAAGAAGGTCAAACTTGCATGCGGTTCTGGGGTCATTCTTATCGTTCATTGCATAGAAGGGAGGCTTGGATGAGGGGAAATTTGTTACGAAAATGAACTCAGTTCCGTAGTTCTCCTTTGCATAATTGCAGAGGAATACTTCATCCTCAGGCTCAAGATCAGCCTTATTCTTTGCCTTGTTGCCCTTAATAAGTGTAACTGCATCCTCAAATGTGATAGAGGGAATGTCTGTTACCTCGGGAATATCTGCATTCAGGATCTTGATCTCTGTAGCATATCTCTCCTTAAGGTAGTTCATCATATAGCGAAGCATTGCTGTTTCCATGTTCATAACGTCATACATATCGTTGATGAAGCCCATCTCGAAGTCAAGACCGATGTACTCGTTGAGGTGACGTGATGTGGAGTGCTTCTCTGCACGGTAAACGGGTGCTATCTCAAAAACTCTGTCAAAGAATGCAACAGCAGTCTGCTTGTAGAACTGAGGAGACTGGTTGAGAAAGGCTTCCTGTTCAAAGTAATCGATACGGAAGATATTAGCACCGCCCTCAGCACCCTGTGCAACTATCTTAGGTGTGTGTATCTCAGTGAAGTTATTCTCCAGCATGAAAGCACGGAAAGCATTTGCAACGCCCTCCTGAAGCTTGAATACAGCTCTCTCAACAGGGTTTCTCAGAGCAACGCTTCTGTTGTCAAGGTTGATATCAAGGCTGCAGCCAAGCTTTCTCTGGGAAACGTGGAGAGGATAGTCAAACTCGGGCTTGTGAAGAAGCACTATACTCTTAAGAGCAAGTTCAATGCCGTTGTAAGCACGCTCATCAGCCTTAACAGTACCCACTGCCTTTACAAAGCAGCCCTCCTTGATACCGTCGATGCTGTCGGAGCATGTATCGGGAGAGTAAACAGTCTGGATAAGGTAACGTGCTGTTCTCAGGATAACGAAAGCGAAACCGCCCATCTTCTTGACCTTGTGAACAGTAGCGGAGATCTCAATATCCTCCCCTGCTTTATTCAGGGCATCCTCGAGACAGAATTCCTTAATAAGCTCTGTACCGCTGACTTTTAACATTAATAACCATTCCTTTCTTATATCCGCCGGCATAACAGCGGAAAAGCGAAAACCCGCCGAAAAATGCATAACATATAGAGTTATTATATCACAGCAGGATTTGTTTGTCAATATTTTTTGACAGTATTCATGGAGAGTTTTACGTTTACAAAAAAAAAACAGTTAAGAATACTCTTAACTGTTGAACCGGCACAGTCCTATTTTTCCGGGACGTCACCATCCAAGTATTTTCGGCGTTTGTAAGCTTAACTTCTGTGTTCGGAATGGGAACAGGTGGAACCTTACAGCCATTTGCACCGATAGAATATGGTGCACCATCGGGGACTCGAACCCAGGACCCACTGATTAAGAGTCAGTTGCTC
>JBJERX010000124.1:0-7745 GCA_051882495.1 Huintestinicola sp.
TCTTTATTATACCATATTGTCTAACAAAAGGGGAGCATTTCATAACGGGTGCTGTTTTTTTATATATTCGATAGTGGAAAACTTCCCCAAAAATATAGAAAAATGATATTAACAATGTTGTTTTGTGAGGAAACAGAGATTTATTGCATTTTATAATAACTGTTCATTACAGAATTATTTCTTGCTAATGGTATAAAACGAAAGGCTTATACCATTCCAATATTTCATATAGTTTTTTGTTTCAACATTATGAGAATATAGAGAAGGACAACGGGAGTATGAGGGGAGGAATATAAAGACAAGTATTCGCTCATATTCAATAGATATTGAATTGTGAGCGACCTATATAACAAATAAACCGGAGGCTGTCTGTTCACAGTATTGTGTTCAGACAGCCTTCTTTTTTTGTTGTATGGGAGGCAAGGACCATGACAATGGCAAAATATCTCGCTACCATCACGGGGCGATAGCTAAACGGCTTCGTTTTCGATGATGAAAATTTTTAAAAGGAGATATTTGTTATGGTAAGCAGAAAAATCACAGTTGATATGGGCAGCTTTAAGGTCGAGGATATGTCCCTTGCGGTAGGCAAGGACGGTACGGAGCTTGACTTTAAGGCTGCTTTTTCTTTTTATATGGCTGAAGCAGGCATTACTGTCGGAGAGCTGTCGGAAAGAACAGGCATTGCACGCAGAACCATACATAGGTACAGACAGACCAATATGAACATGGATATAAAGATGCTTGTTGCTCTTTGCATTGGAATGAAGCTGTCTGCCAGAAGAGCCATGCATCTTGTCAATCTTGCGGGACTTTCTTTCACTCCGTCACCGGAACACAGTATGTACTATACCATGATGTGTATGGCATATTGCAGTGATCTTAATGTTGAGGACTGCGATAAATATTTGAAAGAAAAAGGTTTTGATCCGCTTATTGGCTAATATAAACAAAAAATTGGAGAAAAGTTTTACGGGTAAATCTGTACATAGGTGTGTCAGCAGCTGGCACACCTATGCAAGGTTTTGAGATAATAATTGATTGAAAATCCTGAACATATGCTGATGAAGGCTTGCTCAAAATGTGCTGTTATGTGGATTTGTGAATTATTATGAGGGTGTGCCAGCATCTGTCAGTTCCCAAAGCCAAAAATGTGTGATAGAATAAAATACAGGACGAGGCAATACAATTCCGTATTGCTTGATATTAAAAGATACATAACGAAAGGGTGAAACTATGAGTACAGCACATCGGACACCGTTGATTGCGGACATAGTGATCGAAAGGGAGTTCGGTAAAGATAACCTTCTTGATTTATATTCTGCTTATGTTTCTAAAAAGATTTTAGAAATACTTAAGTCTGATGATGAATCGGAAAAGCAGCAGCCACAAGTGCTTATGGAACAGACATAAAAATCTTAGAAAAGCATCATTTTTGCATTGACATTACCGCTTTACTATGGTAAAATGAATATGCAAACGTTGTTTTTCATTCCATAGAAAGGATAATGTTTTTATGGATATGAAAATATATAAAGCAGCTTGTTATTGCAGATTATCACAAGATGACCTTAATGACGGGACAAGCGTTTCAATAACAACGCAGATGGCTGTTGCAAGGGAATACTGCAAAGAAAATCGGTTTCAGATCGTTGATTTCTATTGTGATGACGGCTATACAGGTACAAATTTCAACAGACCCGAATTCAAGCGTATGATGAAGGACGTTGAGAAAGGAAGGGTAAATCTCGTAATAGTAAAGGATCTGTCGAGGTTCGGTAGAGAGCATATAATGGTTGACAGCTACACCCAGATTTATTTCCCCGAGAACGGTGTGAGGTTTATTGCTATATACGACAACATTGATATAACGCCGAGAAGTCATTATGATCTGATGATGAATATCAAGAGCGTTATCAATGAGTATTATCCCGCAGAGGTTTCGAGCAAGGTAAGGCATTCGTTTGATGTAAAAAGCAAGAATGGCGAATTTCTGCACCCGATGATACCTTATGGATATAAGAAATCAAAGGTGAACAAGAACAAGCTTGAAATTGATGACGAGTATGCACCGGTAGTAGTGAAAATCTTTGAGATGATAGCGTATCAGGGGATAGGTGTTACAAATGTAGCCAACCTATTATATGAACAGCAGGTACTTAATCCCACTGCACTAAAGGAATTCAGAGAGGGACATATAAAGACCGACAATCCGTACAGATGGAACAAGTCCACCATATATAATATCTTGAATAATCAGGTATATCTTGGAAAGATAATCAATGGCAAGACCAGAAAAATCAGCTTCAAGAGCGACAAGATATTCAAGGCGGACGAATCCGAATGGGTAGTTGCTGAAAATGCTCATGAACCGATAGTGACTCAGGAACTGTGGGACAATGCTCATTTAAGGGTCAATCAGCGAAAGCGGAAATGCAACCCGGAACAGCCCGAGAATATCTTCAAGGGGATTTTGAAGTGTATGGATTGCGATTCGACAATGAGAGTGTTCAACCCCAAGAAAAAGAGCAGATATTTCGTTTGTTCCAAAAGTCAGTGCAGGGTAGCAGGGGACTTCAAGTGTTCCACTCATAACATAAAATATGATGTGCTTGAAGCCAGCGTTTTAAGAGACATCAATATGATGATAAAAATGCTTAAAACCGATGAAGCGGATTTTATTGACCAGGTGCTTGGAAACATAAGAATGGATTCAGGTTTGGCAGAGAAGATAAGTAATGAGCTGAATGAATTGGACAAGCAGATCGATAGACAGACAAAAAAGTACAAAAAGCTATACGATGACTATTACGATGGAATTATCCATGATTCAAAGCTCTTTGAAGAAATGGCAGCGGAATGTGAGGAAAAACGTCAGTATTGCCTTACAAGAAAGCGCCAGCTTGAAGAAGAACTTGAATCATCCAACAAGGTGTTTGAGGACTCGGAAAAATTTATCGAGCTTCTGAGAGAGTTTGATTACATAACCGAACTGACACCGGAGATCCTCAATATGCTTATTGACAAAATTACTGTTGGTGAAAAAATTTACGTTGAACCCAATAAAGTAGTTCAGAAAGTGAAAATTTACTATAAGTTTGTCGGGCTTATCGGCAAATGTGAATGAAATGTAAAGTGGGTCACGTTAACGACGGGCGGGGGAGCCATTTACTCATAATCCGAACACATTTGTGAACAACGATGTGTTCGGATTTGTTGTTTATCTTGTAAATTGATGGTGCGACAATCGTCAACCGCTCTACATACCCAAGATAGAATAATAAAGATAAGCTTAATAAAAACAGTGATATTATTGTGCAGCGTTACAAAATGTAATGCTGCATAATTTTTGGGTAATAACACTCGCAAGCGTTGTTGAAAAATGTTGCGATATATGATATAATGAAAAAAGAATCATTTATGTTGTCATGACAGGAGATGAGAAACCATGCACAATATAATAATAGAAACAGAACGCCTTATACTTCGTCCGCTGGCAACTGCCGATGCGGAAGCGGTTTTTGAATGGGTAAGCGATGAACGTGTTGCAAATATATGGTTTACAATACATATATCAATGTACAACAGGCAGTTGAGTGGCTGAAATTTATTGAAACCAATGCAAAAGACTATCATTTTGGCTTTGTGAGGAAATTCGACGGAAAACTAATCGGTAGCGGAAGTATCGGTCGCGATTTAAAAGGCGACGGCTTCTGGGGCTTCGGATATAATTTCCGTTATGACTGTTGGGGCAGCGGTTATGCGACAGAGGCGGTCAAGGCAATGAAAAAATATGCTTACGATAATTTGGGTGCAAGGAAATTTACCGCAAGCCACCCCGAACCGAATAAAGCGTCGGGCAGAGTTATGGAAAATGCGGTCTGCATTTTATCGGTTACGGTGAATTTAAAAAACTGTACGGAAGCTGTGAAATGCGGTCGATGGTATATGAAATGGTATATACCGACTAAATAGAAAGCCTTTTGGAGGAAATATGGACAAGAACGACATATACAACACAAATAAATCCTATTGGAACGATAAGGGCAATGAGTTTCTTGAGGCGGTCACTCTGCCAAACCTTGGAGCATTCATCACAGATGAAAAACATAATCTTTTCGGTAATATCGCCGGAAAAACAATGCTTGAGCTCGGCTGCGGCAACGGCAAGTCCATGATATATAACGCCGGGCTCAATGCGGCTGATCTGTGGGGTGTGGATATTTCCGAAAATCAGTTAGCAAATGCCAGACGTAATTTAGACGAAAAAGGAGTTTCAGCAACGCTTATTTGTTCATCAATGGACTAAGATTGCGGCATACCGAATGATTATTTTGATATTGTATATTCGATTTATGCAATCGGCTGGACGGTTGACCTTGAAAAGACATTCAAGCAAGTTGCTTCATATCTAAAGAAGGATGGCGTATTTATTTTCAGTTGGACTCACCCTATACATAAATGTGTTGGCTGTGAAAATGGCAGACTTATTTTTGAAAACAGCTATTTTGATGAGGCGTGGAAACCTGTATCAGCGGACTTTTGCGGAGGCAAGCTTAAGCTTGCAAATCGAAAGATTTCCACTTACATAAATGCTCTTGCAAGTGCGGGCTTCCAAATCGAAAATATGATAGAAGAAACAGACGAGCATATGATTGCTCCGCGGGATAACAGCAATTTTGCTCGAAAAGCAAGAATGTATCCGGTTACTTTTGTAATAAAGGCGAGAAAGATTTAAATCAAGCTGTGCCTAAAAATATAGTGGAGTTATGAAAAATACGTTATATAGGTGTATAGAATGAATGCAAATGAGGAATTATTATGAGCTACATAACCAATCTGCGCAAATACGTCGGTCATAAGCTTCTTATCAACGTAGATGACACGATTATCGTGTTGAATGATAAAAATGAGATTTTGCTGAATCTTCGTTCCGATACAAATATATGGGGAATTTTCGGCGGAGGTATGGAGCTGGCGAAAGTCTTGAACCGACTGCCGCAAGAGAACTGCTTGAGGAAGCAAATCTGATTGCGGTCCATTTTGAACGACACATTAAAAAATTCTTTTTATGAAAATGCTGGGAGAAAAATAATGAATATTGAGAATAATACTTTATATACAACAATGGATGATGACTTTTTAGATAATTTTCAACTTATTGTAGAGGAACAACAGAATAATAGCAGTCTGAAATTTTATTGTCCACTAATTGATGCAAATTCCCTCAATTATGATAGTCTTATTATTTCTTTGCGAGATGCTGCAGGACATTATTGCTTATCTAGACGTACTTGGGATGAATATATGAGAAGGCCTATGCAACTTGCTCATTTGGTGAGAGAAAAATTTAGAGAGCTAGACGAAAACAAGGGTGAATTGGGTGAACTTTTACTATTTTCTTTTTTGGAAACAGATTTGAAAGCTCCTAAATTACTTACGAAAATGGAATTAAAAACAAATCCAAATATGTATTTTAACGGCGCAGATGGTGTGCATTACTTGAAATTATCAGATGGAAATTATCAGTTGATTTTTGGCGAATCTAAAGCCTATTCAGATTTAAGCCAAGGAATTTCTGCGGCACTAGATAGTATTCATGATTTCAAAAAAGATGCCATTAAAGATGATAAGAGTGGTTCTGTAAGAGGAATTACTTTTGAAAAGGGATTATTGAATGCTTGCATTGCTCATGAAACCTATACCAATGAGGAAAGATTGTTCTTAAAAAGTTTGATTTATCCCAAAGCCACATGCCCATATACTGTTGATACAGCTTTTGCAGTGTTCGTACTTTATAATCTGGAAATCGAACCAAAAGAAAAACAAAGAAGCAACTCTGATTTTCGGCAATGGCTATTCAAAGAATTAGAAACAGAAATTATTAAAATGATACCAAGTATCCTAAAAAGAATAGAAGATAGAGGGTTGGTTGGACACGCTTTCTATTTTTATATTGTTCCGTTTGAAAAATTGAAAGAAACACAAAAAGAAGTATTGACAAAGGTGGTAGAATAAGTTGAATATTATAGACGAAATGGCTAATGAAGCATTATCGGATCCTTATTTTTTAAGGCTTTTTAACACCACTGAAAAAATTTATTGGAATAGCATTATATCACCTCAAATTTCTTCCGAGGATAGTTTGTCGGAAAGTGAATATAACGACATTTTGACTTTTGCAGATATTTTATCTCTATCTTCTACTTCGGAACATAGAAATCTTGCATTAAAAATTGTCAGCTGCTTAAAGGGTACATATGAGAATGATGCAAAATTTATATATTTTTCACGGGGGATAATGATTAGATTAGGAAATTTTCCAGGATATAATTTGCTCTCATGTAACATACAAAACGATGAATCGTCATTACCAATAGATTTGAGCATAGAAAAAAAGTTTAAGGAGCAGATAAATAAAGATCCGTATAGTGACAAGATTTTTACTGATGCACAGTATTATATGTGGGAGGAACTGCTAGATAAAAATCACTTTAGTTTTTCTGGACCAACTTCTTTTGGTAAATCATTTATTCTGACATCGTTTATAAAGAATTTGATGATGAATAATAAGCGTGGACTAAATATTGTATTCTTGGTTCCTACAAGAGCTTTGGTTTCTCAAACTCTTAAAAAGTTAAAATATGTAGTTGATGACATTGAAGGATATTTTTTAAGTTCAAGTCCAGATATTCCCGCTTTACTGCATAATCGAGATTCTCACTATATATTTGTTTTCACACCAGAAAGACTGCTTCACTATTTCTCAATTTCTACGAATCCCTCAATAGAATATAAAGTGGTATGAAAAATGCCCCATATTAACGCCAATATCGGCAGTAGCTATAAAAATCAACGCTTTTGGTATCAACCATTTTCATAGTGTATTGGTATCAGCTTTAAATCGGAAGTGAAAAATGCGGATATGTGAATTTTGCAAAACCTTTCAAGTTTCCCATCAGGCTGTATATGCGAAAATCAAAAAATATACAGCGGAGCTGGAGGGGCATATTTCAAAGGACAAGGGAAATGTTACTGACCTTGATCCTTTTGCGGTGAACCTTCTGAAACCCAAGAAGGCAAGCTACAAGGCTCTCGATGAACGTAATTATTATCTATTTAAAAAGAATAAAGAAATAGTTTCGGAGAACGAGCAGCTTAGGGCAGAGCGTGAGGATATGGCTTCAAAAAAGTCCGATTATGAAGCCGTTATTGAGTTTCTCAAAAAGGGAAACAAGGAATATGCAGATTCAATTTCCGTTCTTACGCAGGAATGTGAGCGTTACAAGAAGGAATGTGACGATGCTCAGGCACTATATAGGGTAATGGAAAGTGAGTTTGACAAGGAAAAGGCTAAGTTTGATGCGGAAAAAGCGAACTTTCTTGCTGAGAAGAAAACAATAGCTTCACAGCGTGAAGCCTTGCAGTCCAATGTTACGAATCAGTTTTATAGGCTTAAAGAAAGAGATGAACAAATAGCTGAGCTTAAATCCACAATCGCCAAGAGGGATAATGAGATTGAAAGACTCAAAAATGAGATATCCGAGCTTAAAAGTCAGCTTGATGCTGCCGAGGAACAGACTACCGACAGACAGAACACATCCAAACAGAATAACATCTTTAAACACATATTCGGACAGGATAAGAGGTAATATCTGCAACTCTTGCAAATATGTGCAATTTGCTTGCAGATATACGGGAAATTTGCCGGATTTTTGAAGAGGAGGTGGTTGCTATGATTTAGC
>JBJERX010000125.1:0-7740 GCA_051882495.1 Huintestinicola sp.
CAAAATCTAAATATTCTTTTGTTTTTTGGCTGTCTACTTGACAGGGGACACTTCATTATTTGAGGTAAATATGTTTTTTTATTTTGTGTTTTCTGCATTTAATGAATACTCCCAAGTTAAAAGTCATATATTTTTCTGATATATTAAATCTATCAATCATAACAAGACTGTAATGAAACTACTCAGCTTTGAATGACAAAACTATTATTACTATAAAATCTATTATGTATCACGCCATACAAATTCACAGTTCCTTATGCTTCAAATCAATCGATTCAGACATCTGAGCTTCCCTGATATGCCCAGAAGCACAAATGATTAAGGCAATTATTTGAACGCTTTCAACAGTTAAAGATAAGCCAATAAACAGCATAAGTGTTCGTGCACCTGCAAATGGGTTAAGGATCAACATAGAAGCAAAAATAATGTTGGTGACCGAAAGCAAAAAAATACCTATCCAGCTTTGAAATCCCATACGCTTTACGTATATTGATGTCTGAATCTGAAACGCACTGTCGATCAGGATCAATACTCCAATAATAACAGGTAGCGCAATAATTACATTTCGAGAATGTACAAAACCATATACTCCCATCAAAACATCTAGAATACCCAGCGGCAATTCATAATAGTGAAATAAGTCATTTAGACTATACTTACCATAACAGTATATTCTAACAACTCCCGAAACAAATAAAATTGCACTCAGAAGATAACACAATGCAATCGCAGAAATATATGGCCAAATAATCAAGTATAAGCCCAATAATAAAAGAACTATAGAAATCCCCAAACAAAACCATTTTAATCTCTTCAAAGCTTTCATTTACGGCACCTATCCTTCTACAACAAATCGTAAAAATGAACTTAGCTTCATTTTGCAAAATTGATTGGCTATATATCCGCTCATATATTCATATTTTAATCAATAATATTCTTCATCATTCCTACTCCAAGGGCACCATCACCCGTATGACAGGAAATGCTTATTGGCAGAGGATCTAATCCTATTGTCAAATCAGGAAACGCCTTTTGAAGCTCGCTCTGCCAAACTGCGCCGGAATCAGCATCTCCGGAATAGGCAGCCCGAATTGTCATTTTCTGTCCGGCAAATCTTTGAAGTTGATCCTGCTTTAATCCATTAATCATCGCCTGCATAGCTTGACGCATTCCACGAACTTTTTTATATGCATCCAGTTTACCGCCCTGTATCTGCAAAACAGGCTTAATATTCAGAACAGTTCCGATTGCTGCTCCTGCAGGTGTAACACGTCCGCTATTCTTCAAATATTCCAAAGTATTGACTGCAACATAAATACTCGACTGTAAGCCGTCCTCTTCCAGATATGATACAATTTCCTGCGCACTTTTTCCATTACGAACCATATTACTTGCCTCAAGTACCGACTGACGCAAAGTCACCGATATCCTGTGATTATCTACCACATAAACCTTGCCGTCATATTCTTTGGCAATCATTGAAGCAGTTTGACAGCTTCCTGAAAGCCCACTTGACATAGGAATATAGATTACCTCGTCGTATTGCATAAGTAATCCTTCCCAGCTATCCATCAATGTGCCCGGTGCAGGCTGTGAAGTACTGACTCTTGCCCCCTGGCACAAACGTTCAAAAAATTCTTCCTGAAAAATGGATTCATTTTCAAAAAAAGTCTCATCATTTATATTGACCGGCATCGCTATCAAATAGATTCTGTTTTTTTCTGCTTCTTCGATAGATATTCCGCTATTTGTGTCTGTGACAATTGCAATTTTTTCTTCCATAATGGTCTCCTTTATTATTTTTTTGTAAAGCTGTTCACTTAATTGTGAAGCTGTTTTTAGCTCTTATTTTTGCTTTTTTTGCGGTAAAGCATATAGAACAATGCTGTAATCAGAATATAAGCAAGTTCTGCACATATGGATATAAAAAACTCAGGCGAATGAACATCTCTGACATTCATACCAATGATAGGAAAAATAATTGTATGAGGAAAAATCCCCAGCAAACTGCCCAAAAGATATTTTTTATATTCTACATTAACCGCTCCCATGTATACGCTGACCACATCACTTGGCAAACGCATCATACGTGCAAGAAAAGCAAAGATAAAATCATTTTTTGTTCTCTTCTCACTTATTGCTTCTGCTTTTGGATATTTCTCCCGAATAGCATTAACTGCGGATGAACCGTTTCTTTTGCCGATCTCATACGGCAGTGTTACCATAATGACAGTACCGGCAATATTCAGAATTATTGCAGCAGGCAATGGAAAAATAATGCCGCTGGCTGCGTACAAAAGTCCTGAATATATAACAACACTTAAACTTTTCAACGCAAAAAGCATTAACATAACGATTGCTGCTGCCAATGAGTTACCGGGAGTATAGCTTGCAATACCTTCTGCGGAAAACTCATTTCTATGCACAATGCAAGTGATAATTATTATAAGCCAAATAAGGATCCCGACTGATTTGCACACGATCCCCGCAGCTTTTTGGGGTTTGATAGTTTCCGATGTCTTATCTGCAACATGACAGCAGAAAATAATTTCCATTATTAGAGATACCAACAAAGCCGCAGAAACCATAATAATAAGTCCATTGGCAAGTACTCCGGAAATATCTGCTGCAGAAATAAGAATTATTACGACAAAATATAATCCGATCTTGCTGAATTTATCGAACCATTTTGCACGTTTATCCGGCTCGCTGTTCGTCGATGCCTTAATATTCCGAATCGTTGTTACAGCCCATTTTATTACAATTATTATAAGAAGCATCCACGACAAATGATATCTGTCAGTAAGACAGGCTGCCATAGCTAACCTTGTCAGCATATCTGCAATTGGATATAAACCTTTATCCATGCAGGAAAGTATATTGTTTTTTCTCGCATACCTGCTTATGATCATCTCTATCAATCCTGACAGGGCGATCACCGCAATTGCTGCAATGTATTGCTTTCTGCCGTAAAAAAGCCAAATGATCGGAGGGATAAGCAGGAGCCGTGCAGCATTCAACGAATTGACAAATGTAAGATACTTTTTACTATTGGGCTGATTGTTTTCCATCTTTTGTCCTCTGCTCTTTTTTTATTTATCATACAGACAATACAAGATCTGTCTGCTCCCAAGGCATATCCGCTGCATTGCTTCCAAAATGTCCATAGCACGACACTCGGGAAAAAACGGGAGAAGTCAGTCCAAATCTTTTAATTATTGCCATTGGACGCATGTCCACAGTACGAAGTACGGCATCATATATATATTCTTTTTTTAAATGCTCTGTACCAAAAGTGTCAATGCGGAATGAAACCGGCTCCGCCAATCCGATCGCATAGCCAAGCTGCACTTCGCAGCGGTCTGCCAAATCAGCGGCAACTATATTTTTGGCGATATATCTTGCTAAATATGCACCGCTTCTATCCACCTTAGTTGCATCCTTTCCTGAAAATGCACCTCCGCCATGACGAGCGCAGCCGCCATATGTATCTGTGATCAGCTTTCGTCCCGTAAGTCCCGAATCTGCAGCAGGTCCGCCCAGCACAAACCGACCGGTCGGATTAATAAAAAACTGTGTACCACTATCGATCAAGGCGTGTGGTAATGTCGGAAGGATCACATGACCGATGATATCATTTCTAATCTTTTGAATATCAACGTAATCCCTATGCTGACATGATATGATCACCGCAGAAATTCTTTTTGGCTGATCCTTATCATCATATTCTAACGTAACCTGAGATTTTCCGTCAGGCAAAAGATAATTCAATTCACTTGTACGCCGAACCAGCTCAAGACGTTTTGACAATGCGTGTGCCAATTCTATCGGAAGAGGCATTAACATAGCCGTCTCTTTGCAAGCATATCCAAACATCATTCCCTGGTCTCCGGCGCCTGTATCCATACATTCAGCCTGACTTCTTCTGTCGATTCCTCTAGAGATATCCGGTGACTGACTATGTAGATCGACCTGGATACGGCATGTCTCGGCATCAAATCCGCAATCTTTTGTTGTATAACCGATCTCTTTTATTACCCGACGTGCAACACCGACATAATCAACATCTGCCTGTGTTGTTACTTCGCCAAATATGTGTACAGAGTCGGTGGCACATGTTACTTCACAGGCAACTCTCGATTCGGGATCATGTTCCAGAAGAGTATCCAGAATTCTGTCTGCAATTTGGTCGCAAACCTTATCGGGATGACCGCAGGTTACTGATTCAGATGTAAAAACATTTCTTTTCATAAGATTTTCCTCGCACAATCAATATTATTGCGTTTTATACTTATTTCTCGATCTTCAAGGCTGCAATAGAAACTATAATTATTCCGGAATTACTATTGCTGCCTACGATATTATTTTATAATATTTTTCTCTCAATTAAAACGGTTAAAAAAAGCTCTTCTTCCTATTTAGGATATACTGTCTCATTTATTCGAATTTGAGATAATTATCAGATTTGTTAGAAAAAGCATATTGTATCAAATTTGAGCAACAATGCAATACTTGACATTTTTCGTATGTTCATATATAATAATATTGATTATTTTATGTCCGTTTCAAGTATGTAAAATAGGAGGATCTTATATATGGCAAACTATACAGAAAAAGCAATATTTAACGCTTTTGAAGAACTGTTGAATGAAAAGCCTTTTGATAAAATTACTGTATCAGCAATTGTTGCAAAAAGTGAGGTCAGTGCAAATACATTTTATTACCATTTTCAGGATATATTTGATCTGCTGGATAGATGGCTGGACAAAAAAAAGAATCATTATTTGCAACAGACACAGGATGCAAGCTGCTGGACAGTCAAGTTAAAAGTATTTCTACATGCTATGCAAGACAATCCTACCCTTATATATCATATATCAAATTCCATAACACGAGAACGTCTGGAACGATATGTCTTCACATCTGCCGAAGGTCAATTTTATGAATATATAGAAAAACAAACTGCCGATCTGAATATAACAGACGAGACCAGAAAGCTTATGACCAGCTTCTTCTGCTACTCCCTGCTTGGTTATCTTCTTAAATTTTTATGGATCAATATGAAAGTCGATGTAGACACATCCGTAGACAATTTAAGTACTTTTTTCTATGGAGCACTTGAATCCATAGTTCATGAACAGGAGGGACAATAGAAAGCGGAGAATAAATATTCCACAATTTACTAAATATGCACTGGAAGGCAAAAAAACTACAAGACATAGAAGCAAAGCTTTATTCAGAAATTCTATGATATCCGTGATAGCAAACCTTTCGTTATGAATGTGTATCATTGTGTCAGCTGGGAACAGGTGGAGAAATACTTATCTTCACTGACAGACAACCTTATTATGGGCGTAATAAATGAATTGTCTGACTCAATGATCGTACGTGAGGATGACAAAGTCTTTATTGCCAGGATCTACTCCTATGCTTTTGTCGGACTGATGTTAGATTGGATCAAAGATGATATGAAGGAAAGCCCCGAAGATCTGGTAAATCGTTTTGCTATGGTAATTCAGGACAATATTTCCGGTGCATTGGAGCGCTTTCGAGTAGATAAGAATTCATCATACCCGACAGTTTGATAAAAAATACGCCAGATCAGCCTCTGTGATAAAGTTTTTATCACAGAGGCTTTTCTGTTTTCTGTTTATTGCATACAAAATTGAGAGGGATATAATCAAATTACCGAAAGGAAAAAAATATAAGGAGATAATGTTACGTAAACGATGTTGCAGACGTATTTTCGACTGATTGAAAGCTAATAACCATCATTTATTTGACATACCGGGAATATTCTTTTGAAATATCCCTTTTGTAATTTTCGTATAAATAAATCTTTTTATTCCAAATCAAATAATTTCAAGAAATTGTACTATTTAAAAAGAATACACTGTTTTATCAGTAGCACTTTTTATCACAATTCATTATAATTAAATCAGACAATGGATTGAAAAGATTATGTCAGGCTGCAAAAGCAAAATCTTTTGATCTTATATTTCACAATATTATCATAAAAAGGAGTTCAAATGCATATGAACGTTTCAACAACTATAAAAAAACTTGGTATCGAGAAGGCTATAAAATATCTATACAAAGACCCTGAAAACAATCTGATTACCCTGATGGATTGGGCAGACAAATTCTGCAAAGGCGAATTTGAAAGCCAAAGAAAAACCATTCGACATGCGATTGAAAATCCTGACGACCCTTATTACGGCTACATCAGACATATGATAAACGATGTGGATCATGATGTACTCTCAACGATTGCTGTAAATTTCTTTATCAACGCAGCACTTATCGGATGGGATATCCAGGAAGATGCACGAAAAAAACACAACTGCAACATTCCCTGGGCAATTTTACTTGATCCGACATCTGCCTGCAATCTGCACTGTACAGGCTGTTGGGCAGCAGAATACGGAAACAAGCTTAATCTTTCGTTTGATGAGATAGATGACATCATTCGTCAAGGCAAAGAATTGGGCATATATATGTATATATATACCGGCGGAGAACCGTTAGTTCGGAAAAATGATTTGATAAAGCTCTGCGAAAAGCATTCAGACTGCGTATTCCTTGCTTTTACCAACGGCACGCTGATCGATGAGAATTTTGCTGATGAGATGTTACGGGTAAAAAATTTTGTTCCTGCTATTTCTTTAGAGGGCTTTGAAAAAGCCACCGATGCTCGCCGTGGTGAAGGTGTGTACGGAAAAGCTACCCATGCAATGGAATTGCTGCACAGCAAAAAATTACCTTATGGTATCTCTTCGTGCTATACTCGGGAAAATTTTGATTCCATTACCTCAGAAGAATATTACGATGGTCTGATAAAAATGGGCGCATACTTTATTTGGTATTTTCATTATATGCCCGTTGGCAACGATGCTTCCCCGGATCTGCTGCCCACGCCGGAACAAAGATCTGAAATGTACAGACGCATCCGAGAGTATCGAAGAACCAAGCCTCTTTTTGCTATGGATTTTCAAAATGACGGTGAATATGTCGGAGGCTGTATTGCAGGAGGTCGTCGTTATCTGCATATAAACGCTAACGGGGACATAGATCCCTGCGTATTTATTCATTATTCTGATTCAAATATCCGTGAAAAGACATTGCTTGAAGCTATGCAATCTCCTATGTTTATGGCTTACCATGACGGACAGCCATTCAACGAGAATATGTTAAGACCATGCCCTATGCTGGAAAATCCTGAAAAGCTTCGTGCAATGGTGGCACAATCAGGAGCACATTCTACCGATATGCAATCACCTGAGACTGCCGAACATCTATGCGCTAAATGCGATGCTTATGCCGTCTGTTGGAGACCTGTTGCTGATGATCTTTGGGCAGAAAATCGGGCAACAAAAGCTGCAAAAGCTAAGAATAAATAATACCCTTATTACAGCTATCACTCACCATAATTTATAAGCCGTATCCAGATTTCGATACGGCTTATTTCAAATTCAGTACTATATAATAAATACGCTGAATGAAGCTATGACAACATTCAAGTCGCTTTCCCCCAAACAGCTTGAATTATTGATAGCTCTTGCAAAAGAAATGAAATAGAATAAGCAGGACAGCAGAATAAAAAACGAGAATCACCTTTGTCTGTGATACTCATTTGCTTAAACAACGTAAAATCGCCCTTTCTCCGCAAGCTCCTCTTGTTGTGTTGGGATTGCCTGCGCAGAGTGCCTTTACCTCCGCATAGTCAAGAGCCTGCTCGTC
>JBJERX010000126.1:0-30333 GCA_051882495.1 Huintestinicola sp.
CTTTTCTCCTGAAGGTTGTCCCTTTGCAAGTACCCCATAATCTATACAATTAAGCTATAAGATACTTGACCCATATAAAACTATAGCATATCGGTCAAAGCAAAATCCTGTTACCGAGCCACAAACTAAATCACATATCAAAAGTATGTAACGCCCGGGTGCAGTGATCAGCTGCTTGTTATTATGTCTTTGTAGTATTCACCGGGAGGGACCTGAGCAGCCTTCATGCATTTCTTGTTCTCGTACATCTTAGCATCTGCCTGACGATACATATCCATCATTCTGACATGTACGGAGCTGTCATATGCTTCAAAGCCGTGGGCTATGCTGATACGGAACATGCTTTCGGGGTCACTGTTATGCTCATCGGATTTAAGACGGAATCTTTCTATTCCGTCTTCGTACCGCTTCCGGATGTTATCGCCGCTCAGAAGTACGGCAAATTCATCACCGCCTATACGGAAGCATTCGCCGCCTTCAGGGGCAAATGCCGAGGTTATTATCTCAGCACTTTTTATGATCATGCTGTCACCATACTGATGACCCAGATTGTCATTTACAAACTTAAGATCGTTGACATCGAACATGATTATCCCCACACTGCCGATGACATCCTTTTTTGTTTCAAAGCTCATGAGCTTTTCCTTGAAAGCGGTGCGGTTGCCTGCTCCTGTAAGTCCGTCCTGATATGCCAGCTTGCTTATAAATTCGGTCTTGACACCCAGCTTGACTGCATTAATGGTGTTCTCCAGGCTGGAGCTTCCGTAGCAGATTATGAATATGAGCATTCCTATGCGTACAAACAGTGCAGCGTCAGAGCTTATGCCGCAGTAGAAACGGATAATGTCTATCAATGTTGCGATGGCTAAGCTTATCAGTCCTATGCCCCGGAGCAGCGTGTAGATGCTGCGTTCCTGACTTTTCCCGCTGATAATTGACCCTCGAATGATCGTATAGAAAAGAATTACTGCACAGACCGCAAGCAGGATGTGAGTAATAATAAGCGTCTGATGAATGTCTGCTATTCCCAGAAGATGAAGTCCCCAGCAGGTAATGAACTCCGCTGCCGATACCATGCAGCATACAGGAGCCACCCACTTGTACCTGAATCCGAAGGATTCTTCAAGATACATTATCATAGGTATGGGAATAAGCATCAGCGAGCTGCAGGAGATCACCTGCAGAAGTCTGCTGTCATCAATAAAGAACTGAAGCAGATTTGTTTCGGTGATACACCATGCTGCAATGCTGAGAGAAAACAATCCCAGATACATAAGCTCATGGTTCTTTCTTGTCTGCATATTGATGGGAATGTCTGCGATAATAAGGAGAAGTCCTGAAAATATAAGCAGGATACAGGTTATGAATGCCACGCTGCGTTCACGGAGAGTCATCAGCACAAGTCTGCCCGGATCGCCTATACAGATATTGTCAATGCTTGCACGGGAGCTGTCATATGCCTTTACCAATGATATTTCGATGGTTTTGCCGCAGTCATCGGGAGAAAGCTCAATGCTGTTCCAGCGTGTTCCCAGGGAATCGGTGTAGAATATACTCTCGGGAACGTTCGGCCTATATATCTCTTCTCCGTCAAGATAAACGGAATAGAAAACATTCTTGCTTCGGAAGAACAAGGAATTGCCCTTGCCCAGATCATCGGGAAGAGTATTTTTTATTGTGAACTGCTCTCCTGCTTTTATCCCTTTGATGCTTTTCATATTTGTTATGTTGACAGGGTTTCCGTCACAGGTCCAGCCTTCGGTATAGCTTACGGTATTGCTGTCTGCAGCCTCGGACATAGAGGGCTTATAATTCATGATACCAAGATAGATCAGAACAGATACGAAAAATGTTACCATCACCGCATACATCAATTGTATCTTTGTATATGTGTTTTTCATGTCAGAACCTCTGAGTGTATAGTTTTTCTGCAAAATAGGTGTATATAAATCAGTATACCACACTTTTACTCAGCAGTCAACAATTTATGATATGATATGCTATTTTCTGAGAATTGACAACAAATCATTACTGTTTTTTCACGATTTGAAAATTTATAGTTTATCATTAAATGATATAATTAACTTGGTATTCTATGTTTACTTCAAAGGGGGTAATACTTAGTGAATAACAGAAAGATAATAAAAAAGATATTCTATACAATATTTTATATTATGATAAACGTATTACTCAGCTTTGCGGCAGCAAAGCTTGAGCTTCCCGTAAGGCTTGATATTATAGGCACATGTGCGGCGGCGTACTTTATCGGACCCGTATCGGCAGTAGTAACGGGAATGGTCAGTTCAGCAGCAGGATGGCTCATAGGCTATTCCGTGTGGTACAGCATGGTGCGTGTGACAGTTGCTTCACTGATAATCGGAATTGTCAGCAGGAAAGCTCCCTTCAGCAGTCTGAGCAATTCCATCGTATTAAGCTTCTGGTGCGGACTGGCAAGCGTTATTACCGCACTGCCCTTTGACCTGATGTGCAATAACGGACACACAATGAACAGCTGGGGTGATGCCTGCGTTGATATGCTCAGATGGAATGATACTCCCATATTGTTTGCATCGGCGGCAGGTGAGGCTATCGTTGATATGGTAGACATTCAGCTATGTGTATTGCTGTTTCATGCACTGGTCTCTGTTATCAGCAAGCACCGTTCTCCTAAGGCGGCATCTAAGGCTCTTGTGATGCTTCTTGCCTGTGCTGTGGCTTTCCGAACCGCAGAGATACCCGTTTCCGCGAAGATATCCGATATCATTTCCACGGATAACTGTGTGTTGAATGTTTACGACAATACAAACGGTATGATAACCTCCGGTGCAAATACCATTTCCGAGACAGATGACGGCTACATATGGATAGGCGGATATGCGGGACTCAGCCGTTATGACGGAAATGATTTTGAGTTCATATATCAGAGCGGTATAACCAGCGTAATGTGCATGATAAAAGACAGCCGCGGCAGATTATGGATAGGTACAAACGAATCCGGAATAATCGTTTATGAAAACGGCATAACACATCAGTTCACCCGGGAGGACGGGCTTCCCTCCGAGTCTATCCGCTGCTTTACTGAGGACGAACAGGGGAATATCTATGCCGGCACATCGGACAGAATATGCAGGATAACCCCGGACGGCACAGTTTCGGTGCTTCCTATAGATTTTACCTTTGTAAAGTTTATGGTGGTATATAATGATATGCTGGTGGGCAATGACAACAGCGGCAGGATATTTGCATATGACGGTGAAAAGCTTATTACAATGAAAGGGGATAATCCTGTTCCCATCTGGTCATTGGCACTTACCTCCGAGGGGATCGTAGGCGGCTCGGGAGACGGAACACTGGCTTACTTCTCCATAACGGAGGATAATATAGTCCTTATCCGCACAGAATGTGTTTCAGACGGAGATATCACTTCCCTTCTGGAGGACAGCAGCGGCAGATTATGGTACGGAACAAAGACCGAGCTGGGATATTTCGACGGGGAGAACGCTCATACAGTGAGCAGCACCTTTACTGCGGCCGAGATGCTTCATGAGGATTATCAGGGCAATATCTGGGCAGCTTCAAATCATTACGGTGTCATGAAAATATCCGAGAGCAGCTTTATCAATCTCTTTGATAAGTCAGACACGGAAAAGTCTGTAGTAAACGCAGTGGAAAAATACAAGGGTGATTATTACTGCGGTACGGACAAGGGTGTGATAATCCTTGACGGTACTACTCTGAAAGAGAAAACCAATATTCTGACACGGGTAACAGAGGGCGGAAGAATACGCTGTCTGTATACCGATAAAAATAATGATCTTTGGGTATGTACATATACCGATAACGGACTTATCCGTTTTGACGGAAAGAAGATC
This sequence comes from Huintestinicola sp., assembly GCA_051882495.1. Classification (GTDB taxonomy): domain Bacteria; phylum Bacillota; class Clostridia; order Oscillospirales; family Ruminococcaceae; genus Huintestinicola. The sequence goes on from JBJERX010000126.1 coordinate 3,873, forward strand.
GTGCATTTCAATATGCAGGACAGCGGCACGACCTCCGACAGATTCCGCTGCATAACCGAGCTGAATGACGGAACTATTGCAGCAGGCACCTCCGACGGACTTAATCTTATCAAGGATGATAAGGTGATCGGTACTTTTACTTCTGAGGACGGACTTGCAAACTCTCAGATACTTTCCGTTGTTCAGCACAGTGACGGAAGCATATGGGCAGGAACCGACGGAAGCGGAGTTTATACTATCTCGGATGGCAGGATAACCGGCTGCTATACCGTTGAGGACGGATTGACCTCCAATATTATCATGAAGATCATTCCTCATGAAGACGGAATATTCTTTGTTACCGGAAGCGGACTCTGCCATATGGATATGAACGGAAAGATACGTAAGCTTGAAAGCTTCCCGTTCTATGATAATTTTGATATCCTTATCCTTGATGATATGGCATATATCACCTGCAGTGCAGGCGTATATGAATGCAGCATGGAGGAGCTCTGCAGCGATAACGCATCTCAGTGCAGATTGTACGGAGCGGCTGACGGCGTTCTCTCGGGACTTACCTCCAATTCCGTTAACTACATCACTGATGACGGAATACTGCTCATGTGCTCCAGCAGCGGAATAACTGCCTTTGATCCGGAAAATGCGTCACGTGTTCCCCAGGTCAAGTATGGAATAAATTCCTATGACTACGGCAAAGGTATGATAAACGCCGATGGAGACAGCTGCACTGTCCCCGAAGGAGTACGTCAGATGACGGTGTATGCATCTGTCAGAAGCTATGCTTTATCGGATGTGAAGGTAAGGTTCTTTGTTGAGGGAGACGGTAACGAATACAAAGTCTGCGATAAGGATGATATTGAACCCCTCTATATCTCTCTGGACGAGCTTCCCGAATATAAGGTTCATTTCCAGATACTTGACAGCAAGGGTAAAAGCGTTCTGGATGAGAAGGTGTTTACCATCGAACGAAAGCGAAACCCATGGGAATACACATACTATAGGGTTTATCTTTTCCTTGCGACCGTTGAGATAATCTGCTTCTCAATAACAGCCATACTGATCATGGTAATGTGGGCGAGAAGAAAGAGCGATCTGGAACGACTCAGCCGTGAGCTGGAGGCTCGTGTGATGCAGCAGACCGAGGAGATAAGAGAGCAGCAGGACAAGATGTCTCAGCTTTTCGTAAGTACGGTCATTGCTCTTTCCGATGCCGTAGATGCAAAGGACCGCTATACCAGCGGTCACTCCAAGCGAGTTGCTCAGTATGCCCGTATGATCGCTGAGAGAATGGGCAAGAGCGATGAGGAGCTGGATGAGATCTATTATGCGGGACTGCTCCATGACGTGGGCAAGATACGTATCCCTGTTGAGATCATCAACAAAACAGCCAAGCTCACCGATGAGGAATTTGAGCTTATCAAAATACACCCCGTTACAGGCTATCATATACTTAAGAACATTTCGGGAAGCGGACTTATTCCCATCGGTGCCAAGTTCCATCATGAACGCTATGACGGAAGGGGCTATCCTAACGGTCTTGCAGGAAATAACATCCCCGAGATCGCAAGAATACTCTGTGTGGCGGATTCCTATGATGCAATGGCAAGCAACCGAAGCTACCGTAACGCTCTCCCACAGGAAGTGGTAAGACAGGAGCTGGTAAAGGGACGGGGCACCCAGTTTGATCCTGAGATCGCAGATATAATGCTTGATATGATGGATGCAGACAATGAGTATTCTATGAAGCAGTCGGATTCACGAAAGAGCCGCATACTTGTAGTGGACGATGAGGAGCTGAACATCTGCGTTATCAAGCATATCATGAAAAATGAGCCTATGTATGAGATCATTTCAGTGGAAAGCGGAGCAGAGGCAATAGAGATCATACGCCGTGAGGGTGATGAGATCGACATGGTTCTGATGGATGTAATGATGCCCGGTATGGACGGATTTGAAACATTTGAGAAGATCAGAGAAATAAGGGATATCCCCATTGTATTCATGACGGGGGATAAGAATGTGGCGACTATACAGAAGGCAGAAAAAGCAGGTGTTCGTGACTTTATCAACAAGCCGCTCCAGCCTTTGCTGCTGAAGGAGGTAATCCACAGCCTTATAAGCTGTTCTGAGGTATAATACTAATAACCATTTAACCTATGGATAAAATACGGCGGCTATAATACGCCCACTCTGCGTCAAACTCCCTTGACCCCGTCGTATTCTATCCACCGTCTTTATCCATAGAACAAATGGTTTAGTATAAAACTAAGGAACCACTGAATAAATCACGCCTTAAGGCTTGGCATGCATCTTGCTTGCATATTTTTCGCAATATGCATACCAGATTTAATCAGTGCTTTTCTAAAGTAAAGATTAGTATAATACAAAAACCGCACGTCAGCTCCGACGTGCGGTTTTTTTCAGTTTATAGCGTCCTTAAGGGACTGAGTAAATCTGCCTACAGCTGCAGGAGCTTCCGTTCCGTTCTCAGCTATTATATTAACTATGGCACTTCCTACAATAACACCGTCACAGTAGGATGACATCTTTTCAGCCTGTTCGGGTGAGGAAATGCCGAAGCCTACACAGTAGGGACAAGTGATATTCTCCTTCACAAGACCGAAAAAGCTGTCAAAATCAGTGCTGAATTCCGAGCGTGTTCCTGTAACACCCGTAGAGGATACGCAGTACAGGAAGCCCTTGGAGTTGGATGCGATCTCCTTGATACGTTCCCTTGATGTGGGTGCAACAAGATTGATGTTATGTATACCGTACTTTTCCGCAGCGGGAAGTATTTCCTCACGCTCCTCATAAGGCATATCGGGGACGATAACTCCGTCAATTCCTTTTTCACGGCAAAGGGAGAAGAATTTCTCTGTGCCGTAAACGAAGATGGTGTTGAGATACATCATGAGGATAAGAGGCTTGTCCGTCTTTGCTCTCAGTCTGTCAACCAGAGAGAAGATGATATCAAGATTTGTGCCGTTGGCAAGAGATCTCTGAGAAGCCTTCTGAATGGTAACGCCCTCAGCAATAGGGTCAGAGAAGGGAACACCCAGCTCAACAATATCAACGCCATGGCTGAACATTTCCATTACGGTTCTTTCTGTTGTATCAATATCGGGATCGCCTGCTGTAACAAAGGTAATAAGAGCCTTTTGGTTCTTTTCCTTTAGCTCGGCAAAGCATTTGTCTATTCGGTTCATTATAATTCTCCTTTGTTTTTTATGCATATAATGAGTTGCTCGGGTCTTACCCGTAAACAAACTGTGGTTATTTGCTGTGTATCGTTACCGAGTATCAAAAGTCGTAGGGTATTGCTTTTTCAGTAACGAGTTGGGCGGGTCTTACCCGTTGGAGATATTTACGCCGCGGTATTTTGCGATGGAATATACGTCCTTGTCGCCTCGTCCCGAAAGGTTGATGACTACGATCTGATCCTTGGACATATTTGGGATTATCTTCATTGCAGCTGCAACTGCATGAGAGGATTCTATGGCAGGGATGATACCCTCCGTCTTTGAAAGATACTCAAAGGCACATACTGCTTCTTCATCGGTGATATCCACATATTCGGCTCTGCCTGTGTCATGGAGATATGCATGCTCGGGACCGATTCCGGGATAGTCAAGTCCTGCGGAGATGGAGAATACAGGGTCTATCTGACCGAATTCATTCTGGAGGAAGATGGACTTCATTCCATGGAAAATACCTGTACTGCCCTTTGTGATAGTTGCGGCATGATAGGGGGTGTCAGCACCCTTTCCAGCAGCCTCGGCACCGATAAGGCGGACAGATGTGTCTCCGATAAAGTCATAGAAAGCACCCATGGCATTTGAACCGCCGCCTACACATGCAACAACAGCATCGGGAAGCCTGCCTTCCTTTTCCATAAGCTGTGCCCTGATCTCCTCAGAGATTATCTTCTGGAAATCCCTTACCATTTCGGGGTAGGGGTGAGGACCCATTACGGAACCGATGCAGTAATATGTTGTGTCGATGTTTGTGCACCAGTCTCTCATAGCCTCGTTTATAGCGTCCTTAAGAGTAGCAGTACCGCTGTTTACGGCAACTACCTTTGAGCCGAGAAGCTCCATGCGGTAAACGTTGAGGGACTGTCTCTCAACATCCTCCGCACCCATGTATACGCAGCATTCCATGCCGAAAAGGGCACATGCTGTAGCTGTTGCAACACCGTGCTGACCTGCACCTGTCTCAGCGATTATCCTCTTTTTGCCCATTCTCTTGGCAAGGAGTATCTGACCGAGAACGTTGTTGATCTTGTGTGCACCTGTGTGATTAAGGTCCTCACGCTTGATGTATACCTTTGCACCGCCGAGATCCTTTGTCATGTGCTCGGCATAGTATAGGAGAGAAGGACGGTTTGCATATTCTCTGTAGTAAAATGCAAGCTCCTTCTTGAAATCCTCATCATCCTTGTATCTGTTGTAAGCGTCCTCCAATTCGTGAACAGCGTTCATAACGGTTTCGGGAACATACTGTCCGCCGTACTGTCCGAATCTACCCTTGTTGTTCATATAAACATTCCTTCCTTAGTAACCTATAAATACTCATAATATCAATGACCTTATCCCTGTCCTTGAAGCCGTCGGTCTCCAGTGCGGAGGAGAGGTCAATCCCCATGCTGTTGGGGAATCTCTGCAGGAAATCCGCTGTTTCCGCAAGATTATCCTTGTTTATACCCCCTGCAAGCAGGAAGGGCTTTAAAAAACAGGCTTGTTCTATCAGACTGAGATCTGCACGGTTTCCCGTGCCTCCGTACTGACCTGCAGAAAAGCTGTCAAGAAGAAGTGCATCGCAGCAAGTCCTGTCAGCTGCTTCCACATCCTCTGGTGAGCGTACTCTGACTGCTTTCCAGATCTTCACATCATCGGGAAGAAGTGACCGGAGCTTTTCGGCAAAATCCGAGTCCTCGTCGCCGTGAAGCTGGACTATATCAAGCTTAGCTGTTTTAACGGCATCAAGGATATCCTCAGTGCTGCTGTTGACGAACAGGCCCACCTTTTTTATTCGGGTATCAAGCTTGTTACCCATAGCGGCAGCCTCCTCAAAGGTGACATACCGCTTTGACTTACTGTAGAAAACAAACCCCACAAAATCCGGGAGACATTCATTCATCAGCAGGATATCCTCCATGCGTCTCATGCCGCATATCTTTATCATGAGATGTCCTTTCTCAGAGCATTCATGCAGTCTGCAATTCCCGAAATGCTGTTCTTTACAAGGGTCTCACCGATAAGCACCCCGTCCGCACCATAGGAACGGACACGCTTCATATCGCCGTTATCCCTTATCCCGCTTTCCGAAACAAGAATAGTATCGTTCTTTCGCATATGTGCAAGCCTGTCGGTGGTCTCAAGACTTACCTCAAAGGTTTTCAGATCACGGTTGTTTATGCCGATTATGTCACAGCCTGCGGAGAGAAGCTTTTCAAACTCCTCTTCGTTATGGGATTCTGCAAGAACGTATAAGCCAAGGTCTCCTGCAAGGCTCCTGAATCTGCGGATGGTATCCTCATCAAGGATTGCAGCGATAAGCAGTATGGCATCCGCACCGATGACCCTTGCCTCGTATATCTGATACTCATCAAAGATGAAATCCTTGCGGAGAATAGGTAGATTCACAGTTCTGCGGACTGTCTGCAGGTAATCCGATGAGCCTTGAAAATAATATTCCTCGGTGAGGCAGGATATTGCATCCGCTCCTGCTGCTTCATAGGCAGCGGATATTTTTTCGGGGTCAAAGTCCGGCTGGATAAGCCCCTTTGACGGTGAGGCTTTCTTGACCTCAGCTATGACGGATAATCCGTCCTTGCTCAGTGCTGCTCTGAAATCACGGCAGGGAGCGGTCATGCTCTCTGCTTTTCTCTTCATTTCATGGGGAGAGATACGGGCGATTTCCCTTTCAAGCTGCAGCTTTCTTTTTTCAACGATATCGTCAAGTATCATACGCTTCCTCCGTTTGAAAAAGCTTTCATCTCATTGAGCTTTGCAAGAGCCTTGCCGCTGTCCAGCATATCCTTTGCGATCTGAACACCCTCGGCAAGTGTGGAAGCCTTGCCGCTGACGTAAATGGCACTTCCCGCATTGAGAAGTACGGTGTTTCTCTTAGCACCCTGTTCCCTGCCGCTGAGTATGTCAAGAGTTATCTGAGCGTTTTCCTGAGGAGTGCCGCCTATAAGCTCTTCGGGAGCACAGTATTCAAAGCCGAAGTCGTGGGGGTCAAGCTCATATTTTGTGATATTGCCGTCCTTGACTTGGGTAACATATGTCCTGCCTGTCAGAGTGATCTCATCCAGACCGTCACTGCCTGTTACAAGCATAGCACCCTTTATTCCCAGCTTAATAAGAACGTTTGCCATGAGGTCATGCAGCTCCTTGTCGAATACACCGAGAACGATGTAATCAGCAAGAGCGGGATTTGCAAGAGGACCTAATATATTGAAGAAGGTGCGTACACCGATCTCTTTTCTTACAGGGCCTACAAATCTCATAGCACCGTGATATACCTGTGCAAAGAGGAAGGCGATGTTTGTTTCCTTAAGGCATTCCGCAGCCCTTTCGGGGGTCATGCGGATATTTACGCCCAGAGCTTCAAGACAGTCGGCAGCACCGCTCTTGCTGGATGCGGCTCTGTTGCCGTGCTTTGCAACGGGGATGCCCGCAGCAGAGATCAGGAATGAGGATGTTGTGGAGATATTGAATGTTCCTGCAAGGTCTCCTCCCGTACCAACGATGTCAATTGCGGAGCGGAAGCCGTTTACGATGGTTGCCTTTGCACGCATACCCTTGGCAAAGCCTGTGATCTCCTCGATTTTTTCCTTTTTCATTCTCATTTCCATAAGGAATGCTGCTATCTGAGCCGGAGTTGCTGCGTCGGACATGAGGATATTCATTGCGTCATATGCCTGTTCCTCGGTGAGATCCTTGCCCTCGGAAACAAGAGTTATATACTTTTTCAGTGCTGTACGCTTTTCCATAGGGATAGAGGGAGCATTTACGGAAGCCGCCTTGATACCTGCGGCATATGTGAGAAAGTTTGCAATAATGTTCATTCCCATTTCAGCCATGATGGACTCCGGGTGGAACTGAACGCCGTAAATGGGATATTCCTTGTGCATGAGAGCCATTATCTGACCGTTCTCGTCCTCGGCGGTGATTTTCAGGCAGTCGGGGAGAGTTTCCTTTTCAACTATAAGGGAATGGTATCTTGCAGCGGTGATCTTCTCGGGGAGAGCGGAGAAGATGGGGCAGGTTCCGTCAAGAGTGATAGTTGTTGCCTTGCCGTGCATGGGCTTGTCCGCATGAACTGTTCTGCCGCCGAATGCCTCACCGATGGACTGATGACCCAGGCAGATGCCGAGGATAGGCTTCCTGCCTGCGAAATGCTTAATGGTCTCAACGGAGATGCCTGCTTCCGAGGGAGAGCCGGGGCCGGGGGAAATGATAATCGCCTCAGGGTCCAGCTTTTCTATCTCATCAATTGTTATTTCGTCATTTCTGAAAACCTTGATGTCGGGATAAAGAGAACCTATTGCCTGATATACATTGTAGGTGAAGCTGTCGTAATTATCTATCATTATTATCATAATTTATCATCCCTTCTGAAACAGTTATTTGCTTTCGATCTCGGCTGCCTGTTCTATTGCGTTGATAACAGCAGCTGCCTTGCGTCTGGTTTCTTCATATTCGGATTCGGGGTCAGAGTCATAAACGATTCCCGCACCTGCCTGAACATATGCCTTTCCATTTCTGAAAAGCACAGTTCTGATAGCGATGCAGGTGTCGATGTCTCCGCTCAATGAGAAGTAACCCACGGTACCTCCGTACAGTCCTCTTTTCTTGTTTTCAAGGCTGTCGATTATCTGCATAGCCTTGACCTTGGGAGCACCTGAAAGAGTACCTGCGGGAAGTACGGACATAAGAGCGTCGATAGGGGTCTTGCCCTTTGCAAGCTTGCCCTCTACATCGGATACAAGATGCATTACCTTAGAATATCTTTCAACTCTCATGAAATCCGTAACCTTTACAGAACCGAATTCACTTACCTTTCCTACATCGTTTCTGCCAAGGTCAACAAGCATTGTGTGCTCTGCTCTTTCCTTGGGGTCAGCCAGCAGCTTTTTCTCAAATTCAGCGTCCTGCTCCGCTGTCTTTCCTCTGGGGAGTGTTCCTGCAATGGGCTTGTTGATGATCTTTCCGTCGGTTACATTTACCAGCATTTCGGGAGAAGCACCTGCTACGCAGTAATCCTTGTGGTCGAAGTAATAAAGATAGGGTGAAGGATTTGTGGAGCGGAGCATTCTGTAAACATCAAAGGGAGCGGGAGGATTATCCACCTCAAATCTCTGAGAAACAACCACCTGGCTGATATCACCGTCAACGATATGCTGCTTGCAGGTTCTTACCATGTCCATGAATTCTTCCTTGGTATAGTTGGATGTTACCTCAATGGGCTTTTCACGAAGCATCTTCGGCTCAGGCTCGGGAGTGTATCTGCGGAGAAGTCTTCCCAGGACCTCGGCACGCTTTTCGATGTTCTCGTAGACAGTTTTCAGAGCGTCATCGAAGGAGGTGTGAGACTTATCCGCCAGAACGTAAACATCGGATTTTTCTATATTCAGGATAATTACCGCTCTGCCTGAAAGATGGTCATAGGCAACTATCTCATCGTAATAGAACATATTTGCATCGGGGAGCTTAAGGTCATCCTCGGGGATATCCGTCAGCTTCTTTTCGTAATATCTCACTGTATCATATGCGAAATAACCCATGAGACCGCCTGTAAGCTTGGGAGCATTGATAAGCTTAGGTGATCTGTGCTTTTCAAGGATCTCATTGAAAAGTTTGATAGGGTCGGAAGCGTCCTTTTCGAGAGTAACACCGTCGGAGTAGATTATTTCAGCCTTTTTGCCCGTAACTCTTATCTCCGCCTTTGGATTGAGGCCAATGAAGGAGTATCGGCCCCACTGATTGGAATTATCTACGGATTCGAGGATAAAGCAGTTGTCGTAATTCTCCTTTAAAATGGAAAACATTCTGATGGGGGTGAAATTATCTGTCAGCAGCTCGTAAAAAACGGGGATAGTGTTGTAATCTGACATGAATTCCTTAACTTCTTCAACTGATGGTCTGAGCATTTTTATCGTCCTTTCCTTTACTCATAATTATAAAATAAAACGTCCCCGTAAATACAGTGCTCTGTATTTACGGGGACGATATGATTCGTGGTGCCACCCTGATTCACGGCATATGCCGCCTCACGGGTATTTCCTGAAAATTACGTTAAAAAAAAACATCATCCAATAATTCGGATAATGCTGTCTAACCTTAATAAAACCAAGTACGCAGCTTTCAGCATCAATACCCTCTCCACTAACGCAGGAATACGCGGCACCGAATACTCATGCATATGCATTTTCCTCGGGCTCCTCACAAATCCATTCACATCTGCCGTTCATGCGACGCTCACACCAATGCATCACTCTCTGGAATGCCGTTACAAATGCTACTTACTTTTGCTCAACGGATTTACTTAAATATTCACTTTATTACACTATATCACTTTACACCGATTTTGTCAATAGGTTTTTGAAAAAAAATTTTATGACTGCAATTTTGTTGTGAATAAATTGCATAAATCGGAATATCCGAAGGTGATATATGTGGAAAACAAAGATATTCTGAAAAATCACAAATTATCTATTGCATTTTTTGAGGAATAATGATAAAATATATATCAGTTTGTGATATGAATACTTGTATTTGAACGGAGGAGATAAAAATGCCTGTAAAGTATATTTTTGTAACGGGCGGTGTTGTTTCAGGCCTTGGCAAGGGCATTACTGCAGCGTCTCTGGGACGTTTGCTAAAGCAGAGGGGTTACAGGGTCACAATTCAGAAGTTTGACCCATATATCAATGTTGACCCCGGAACTATGTCACCCTATCAGCATGGCGAGGTTTTCGTAACCGATGACGGAGCGGAGACTGACCTTGACCTTGGTCACTATGAGCGTTTCATTGACGAGAATCTTTCGGTCAATTCAAATGTCACCACAGGCAAGATATACTGGACTGTTCTTAACAAGGAGCGAAGAGGGGATTATCTTGGCGGCACAGTGCAGGTAATTCCTCACATTACAAATGAGATAAAGGACAGGGTCTACAGAGTAGGCCGTGAATCGGGTACGGATATCGTTATCACTGAGATCGGCGGTACAGTGGGCGATATTGAATCCACACCATTCCTTGAAGCTATCAGACAGGTAGTTACCGAGGTGGGCAGGAACAACGCAATGTATATCCACGTTACTCTTGTTCCCTATATCGCAGGCTCCGAGGAGCTGAAGTCAAAGCCTACTCAGCACTCCACAAAGGAGCTGCTTTCCATTGGCATACAGCCCAATATCATTGTCTGCCGCAGTGAAAAGGAGATCCCCGAGGATATGCGGAAGAAGATCGCACTCTTCTGCAATATCAGAGCAGAGGATGTTATACAGAATCTAACAGCCCCCTCCCTTTATGAGGTCCCATTGTGGCTGGAGGATGAGGGCCTTGCAAAGGAAGTATGCTATCATCTCGGTCTGGAGGACAGAGAGCCTGACCTTACCGAATGGAAGCAGATGGTCAGCAGAGCCAAGAATGCACAGAAGAAGGTAACTATCGGTCTTGTTGGAAAGTATGTGGTACTCCACGATGCATATCTCTCTGTAGCTGAGGCACTTCGTCACGGGGGCATCGTGAACGATGCAGAGGTGGATATCCGCTGGATAAACTCCGAGGACATCACAGCCGATAATTCCGCTGAGCTGCTTGGGGAATGCGATGGTATAATCGTACCGGGAGGCTTCGGAGACCGTGGTATCGAGGGAATGATCGAGTCCATCCGCTATGCAAGAGAAAACAAGGTTCCCTTGTTCGGTATCTGCCTTGGAATGCAGATGGCTGTTATCGAATATGCACGGAATGTTCTGGGATATGCCGGAGCAAACTCCACGGAATTCGGTGAGACTGCTTATCCTGTCATTGATATTATGGAGGATCAGAAGGATATTACCGAAAAGGGCGGCACAATGCGTCTCGGTCTTTATCCCTGCAAGCTTGCTGCAGGGTCAAGGTGCAGAGAGATATACGGCGAGGAGCTTATCTATGAGCGTCACCGTCACCGCTGGGAATATAACAATGCATACAGAGCAGCACTTACAGGCGGCGGACTGAAAATTGCAGGAATATCTCCCGATGAACGGCTTGTTGAGATCGTTGAGATCGAAGATCATCCCTGGTTTGTGGGAGTGCAGTTCCATCCCGAATTCAAGTCCAGACCCAATAAGCCTCAGAAGCTTTTTGCAGATTTCATCAGAGCCTCTCTGGAAAACGCCGAAGGGTTATTAGTATTAGTATAGATCTCTGCGGGAGAATAGAATAAACAAAAACAGCGGGCATCTGCGAAATTTGCAGATGCCCGCTTTGATTATGGTTAATATGTCAGTATCATATACCGAAGGAAGCAACGAGAGTTTTAAATTCGCTTGAGCTTGTGAAGCCGTTGAATACCTGCTCTCTTGTCCAGCCGCTGTTCATTCTTGCTGTCCAGTTTGCCTTGCCCGTTGCGTCGGGAGCACGATTGAAGAAGGTCCAGTACATTACATTAATGAACTGATCGTTTGTGAGCTTGCGATTCTGGAACTCTGTTGAGAAGATGAAATCATGAGCGATGCCCTTTGCGTCTCTTGTTCCTGCGATGTATCTGCCTGTGTGATTGTTAAGACCATTTACATCAAATGTTCTTCCCAGAGCCTTTGTGTACATACGTGCAACGTATGCTGTGAGCTTTTCGTTCTTATCACGGTTCTCTGTGGATACATATGTGCCTCTTGTGATGCCGTAAGTCTTGCAGAGGTTTGTGAACTCTGCGGAGGTTGAGAAGCCGGCGAGAACAAAGCCGTAGGAGCAGCCGTTGTCAAGTGCTGTTGCCCAGCGTGTAAGTCCTGCTGCATCGGGGTTTCTGTCAAGCATTGTAAGGTACATTCTCTTCACAAATTCTCTGTTTGTGAGCTTCTTATTCTTAAGCTCGGTACTGAGCACGAAATTCTTGACTACATCCGCTGCGGATGTGCCTGCCTTAAGACTTGCAACATGATTTGCCTTGCCTGTGGGATCGGATGCACGTCCGAGAAGCTTTGTGTACAGACGCTCTACAAAATTATTTACAGCTGTCTCATCAATGGGATCTGGAACAACAACTGTGTCAGCCTCATCTATGATCTTTACGGGAACAGAGGAAGAGGTAGATGTACCGTTTCCGAGCTGACCTAAGCCGTTCCATCCCCAGGTGTAAACAACCTCGCTTGTATTGATTATGGATGTGAAGTGATAGCCTAAGCTTACGGCAGAAACATAGCTCATGATCTTAGAGGGTGTTTTAACAAGATTTGCACTGTCGCTGCTGATGCAGCCATCCATGTTTGAACCCCACATATACATATCGCCCTTTGATGTTACGCATGCATTGTGGTCTCCGCCGAGGCTTACGCTTGTAATGCCGGTGAGGATCGCTGTGGGTACATATCTGTCAGAAGTGGTTCCGTCACCCAGGATGCCGTCATAGTTGCGTCCCCAAGTGTAAAGGATCCCGGTCTTGCCGATAGCCGCACTGACATCCTTGCCAAGCTCGACATCAAGAATATCGCTCTGGATCTTTGTAGGTGAAGTTACAGCGGAAGTAGTAACAGTTCCGTTGCCTACCTGACCGTAAAGGTTGTTTCCCCAGACATAAAGATCGCCGTCGGTGGTAACATAACCGGAATGTGTTTCACCGTTGGAAACGTCCTTTATGTTTCCTCTGTATCTTACTGGCTGTGTGGCAGCAGAGACACCGTCACACTGACCCCATATGTACATATCACCATTCTTTTTGATAGCAGAAACAACGTAGGTTCCCACATCGACCGCTACAACATCGGAAAGCACCTTAACAGGCTGAGAACGATTGACCTTTGTGCCGTCACCCACCTGGCAGAAGTTGTTTTCGCCCCAGAGGTAAAGGTCACCGTTTGTCTTGATAGCAGCACTTGTATTGCGTCCCAGAGAAACCGCATAAACATCGGTCATGATCTTTACGGGAGTCTTTTTATCCTTTAAAGTACCGTCACCCAGCTGACCGCAGTTATTTCTTCCCCATGTGTACAGGTTACCGTTTTTGGAAACATATGCACAATGAGCATAGCCGGCACTGATCCTGTATTTTGACGCAGCAACAGCAAGCTTTTCGTTCATTTCAGATGTCTCGGAATACTCATCTGTGTCAGTGTACTCCACTGTCTCACCGTATTCTGAAATATACTGAAGAACGCTTTCACGGTTGCGTGCGTCCGCCTCAGCAGCCAGCTGATCCAGATATGCGATCTTGTCAGCGTCCGATTCAGATTCCTCAGCAGAAACTGTAAACATTCCGCTGATGCAGGAAGCAGCCATAACGACCGCTGCCAATGCAGAGAAAATTTTTGTCTTCTTCATTTATAAACCTCCGTATCCTACTTTTAACCTCATACCGATCCCGAACAATTCCGGGGACAGATAAGTACGATATACTTAGCCCTGCCCAATATATGCACAGTATTTTCAGAATCAGCATTAATTCCATTATATCGCATTTTGCTCTAAAGTCAACCTAACAGAGGAAACTGTATCCATATTGTCATTTTTTTGTGTCAAATAGTATCTTTATTCCGACAGAAAAGCCCGCAGCTTGTCGGAAAACTGCGGGCTTTTACTATGCTGAGCAATGCATCAGCTGTTAAGTTTGTTTATGAGATACCGAAGGGATCAACAAGTCTCTTGAACTCAGCGGAGCTTGTAAAGCCGTTGAATACCTGCTCCCTTGTCCAGCTGTTCTTCATTCTTGTCTGCCTGTTTGCCTTACCCTTGGCATCGGCAGCACGGTCAAAGAATGTGGCATACATTGTGTCAATGAACTCATCGTCTGTGAGATTTCTGTTCTTGAACATTACAGAAATCTAAGTTGTTCCTTCAATCTCACCCTAAGACAGAACTCCGTCGGGATCCTTGTCAATTCTTTGTGAAATGTAATTCCTGAAATACTTGTCCGGGAAATGTGCTTCATCAACAGCAACTTTCTCGCTTTTTACAACCGGCTCAGATATCTCCATTACGGGAGCATCTGCAGCAGTATCCTCCGCAAAAACAACGGGCATCTGCATAATTTGCAGATGCCCGCTTTGATTCTGATATTATGCCATAAAAAATCACTGCTTGAGCTTGAATTCGTGTACAAGATTGCTGAGCAGATTTGACTGTTCGGACAGGGTCTTGCTCGTTGCAGCACTGTTTTCCGCAGCCTGGGAATTTTTCTGTACAACAACGGAGATCTGATTGATGCCCTTGGTTACGCTGTTGATCTCCTCCTCCTGCTCCTCGCAGACATTGGAAATGCTCTTGATAGCGGAAGCAACATTGTCAACCTTGTTAACTACAGCTGTGAGTGCGTCTGCAGTATCCTTTGCAATACCCATACCGATCTTGATGGATTCCAGCGTTTTTTCGATAAGTGCATTTGTGTCGTTTGCAGCCTCGGCACTCTTGTTTGCAAGGTTACGGACCTCATCGGCAACTACTGCAAAGCCCTTGCCTGCGTCACCGGCTCTTGCAGCTTCTACCGCTGCGTTGAGAGCAAGGATGTTTGTCTGGAATGCAATATCTTCAATGGTATTGATAATGTTGCCGATCTGTTCGGAGCGTTCGCTTATTTCAGTCATAGCACCTGTAAGGGAGGTCATGCAGCGGTTGCCCTTTTCAACATCTGTGACCAGAAGCTCTGCAATATCATCCGCTTCCTTGGCACTCTTTGCATTGTTCTGTATCTGAACGGAGATGCTGTCGATGCTGCCGATAAGAGCGTCGATGGAGGAGGACTGCTCGACAGAGCCTTGTGCCAGGGATTCCGCATCAGCTGCGACGTTTTGTGAGGAGCTTGAAACCTGATTTGCACCCTTACCCATATTGGCAAAAGTGGAGTTCAGGGAGCTGATGATAGTGGTGAGGGATGTATCAATAGCCACGAATTCACCTGCAAAATCCGCAGATGGCTCAATGTTGAGATTGCCCTTGGAAATTTCTTCAAGACAGCGGCTGATATCCGAAATGTATGCATTCAGGCTGTTTGCTGTAGAACGCATGCTGTCGGCAAGCTGACCAAGCTCATCCGAGCCTGTATATGCGATCTCCACACCCGAAAGATTTCCTCGTGAAAGCTCGCTGGCACAGCCTTCGATCTCCTGAATAGGAGGTACGATGGTAAGCGTAAGGAGTCTGGATGCAAGGAAAACCACTGCAGCAACAAGGATCATAAGTATAATGGAAATGATTACCGCTGCTCCCAGGAGTGACTGCATGGATCTGTTCATGGCTATAGCCGTATCGTTGGCATTGTTGCTGATCTTTGTAAGCAGCTCGGCGGATTCCTTCAGCAGAGGCTCATAGTTTTCCTGATATGCAGTAAACATCTTCTGGTTTCTGCCAAGTCCCACCTTGATAGCGTCAATAAAATACTGCTTAGGCTCTTCCATTGCGATAACAAGCTCGTCAAAGCGTTCAAAGTCTGCCGCATCGCCCTTATAGAGTTTACGGGCAGCTTCCGCATCTGCGATAAGTGCTTCCTGATCTGCTTCCACAACAGCAAAACGCTGCTGAATGCCCTCCTCCATGTCTATTTCGAAAGCGGCAAGGAAAAGGTCTGTCTGAAGCTTCTGGAAATCGTACTGCAGCTTATTTGAAAGGTCTACTACCTGATATGCTTCATTATAGAACTGCTCATTCTGTCTGGACATATCCCGCAGGAACATAAGGGAGATGCCCATCGCAAGAATAGTGATGATCATGATGGTCAAAAAGATCACATTCAGACGAGTGCCGATTTTCATCCTTGTGACGGCATTGACAGCAGGGTTCTTGCACAGCCTGCGGGTAAGCTCGTTTATTTTGTTCATGTCAGGCTTTTTGGAGCTGAACTTATTTATTATTTTTTTTAACTTAGCCGGCATTTCAGATAGCTTAGCAGGTATTTTAAAGCTTGGCTTTTTCATCTGTTTTTCCTCCGAGAGAACATATACCAAATACCCATAGGATCAGTATTGTACCATGATACTGCTGATGCTTTGTGTACGTTGTAAATTTGCGGTGCATATAGCCATCGGGACATACATATGCTTATACTAATTATACCATTTTTGTATTATAAAGTCAATTAATAACTCATTTTGTCGTTTAGAATAACAGGGACTTTTTTTGTGCACTTCCTCCAAATATTAGCAGTGGTTTATGACATTAATTTGTCCGATATTAAAAATACATTAAAATAATTACAAATTTGCAAAAAATGTTGCTATTTTGCAAAATCTATGATAGAATTATTACTGCAGTACGGAAGATAAATGTGCTGCTGAAATACTGATCTGGATCGGTAAATATATTGTAATAAGGGGAGGCACATTTTTTATGTGGACTATTGCTCAGCTTAAAGAAAATGCAAAGGCTGCCCTCAAGAATTACTACGGTGCGGCGATCGCAGTATCGCTTATCGCAGGACTTCTCGGCGGAGGCGGAGGCGGTTCTGTAGGCAGCTCAAGCTCATACAAGGGAAATGATTCTTCATCGGATTCTTCTTATGTGGAAGAATTTATAGGCGGAGTTGACAGTGAGTACGGGGTCGAGTTCGACGAGGACGGAAGCATCGTAGCTTCTGAGGAAAACAAGGAAAAGCTGGGAAATGCACTTACCGCAGTTCTTTCTATAGTGGGAATTGTGATGATTTTCATTATCCTGTTTTCAATTGCTTTTGGCTTCTTTGTATCCAGTCCTATCATAGTGGGACAAAACAGGTTTTACCTTGACGCCCGTGCGGGAACTCCGGAGATAGGACGGCTGTTCTATCAGTTCAGAGCGGGAAGGTATATGGACACGGTAAAAACTATGGTGATATACAACATCAAGATAGCTTTGTGGACGATGCTTCTTATCGTTCCCGGTATCATCAAGGCATATGAGTATCTGCTTGTTCCCTACATACTTGCGGAAAATCCTCAGATCGACAGAAAGCGTGTATTTGAGATAAGCAAACGTACAATGGACGGCGAGAAGATGAACTTCTTCCTTCTCCAGCTTTCATTCTTCGGATGGGGACTGCTTGCGGCACTTACCCGCGGAATCGGTTCAATTTTCCTTGCACCGTACATACAGGCAACAAATGCAGAATTCTACAGCTGCATGAGAGAAAAGGCTCTTGCACAGGGAATTGCGTCTCCCTTTGAGCTTCCCGGCGGCTTCGGTGCAGATCAGTTCGGCGGCTTCAGCAGCATGAATACTCCTGTACCTCCCGCAGCGCCTCAGAGCTTCAGCGGCACACAGGATACATCCTATAACTCAAACTTCGGCACATCACAGAGCGTGAACAGCACATCTGTCAATGCACAGGGTACATATGACTCCGGCGGAAAAATGTCCGGAATAGAGCTGCCCGATACACCCGAATCACAGGCTGAACAGGCACCTAAGGGATATGTTTCCGGAGCAATGGATGATCTGTCCGTAGAAGATGTATCCACAGATATTCTTGATGACCCCAACTCCTCATTCCAGAGGACCTTAACGGGAGCAGAGGGCAGCATGGATTCTGTTGAGGATGACAGCGGACTGCTTGAATCCGACAAGCTTGATGAATGATTACGGTAAATAGATAATACTAATCTTTAACCAACCTATAGACAAATCCGTCTGCTATAAAGCAGCCACTCGTCGTCAAGCTCCCTTGTCGGGCGACAGCCCGCCTGCGGTCGCTTTCCTAGATTGGCAGCGTTATATCTGCCGCCTTTGTCTATAGAACGATTAAAGATTAGTATAAAACAACAGCGGCGGACTGATTTTCAGTCCGCCGCTGTATTTTTTATGTATTTATCAGTCACCGAATGATACGCCGAGGCTCTTTGCTGTAACAACATAGCTGCCGTCGGGGTTGACGAACTTTGTCTTTCCCGCAACATCCTCAAGCCTGTTTTCACCGATAACAGACTTGATAAGTGCAACGGAATAGCCGTATTTTTCATCGGAAATAAGCTGAGCGGCTCTTACGCCGAACTTTGTTGCAAGGATCCTGTCGTATGCTGAGGGGCTTCCGCCTCTGAGCATATGTCCCGGTACGCAGACTCTTGTTTCTATGCCTGTGGCCTTCTGTATCTGTCCCGCAATTCGGTTTGTGGCTGTTGTTATGCCTGCTGCGGCTCTTGCGGCAGCACGTTCCTTCTTTTTCATCTTTGCTTCTGCCTTATCAAAGGCACCCTCAGCAACGGCTACGATAGAGAAGTTATGGCCGTTATCGGCACGCTCCTGCATAGCTTCGCAGATCTTATCGATATCATAGGGTATCTCAGGGATGATGATCGCATCCGCACCCCCTGCAATGCCCGAGTAAAGGGTGAGCCATCCTGCCTTGTTGCCCATGATCTCAACCATGAGGATACGGCTGTGTGATGCGGCTGTAGTATGAAGCCTGTCAATAACGTCTGTTGCCACGTCAACAGCTGTGTGGAAGCCGAATGTTACATCTGTGCCGAAAATATCATTGTCGATAGTTTTAGGAAGACCGATGATATTCAGTCCCTCCTGAGAGAGGAGATTAGCGGTCTTGTGTGTGCCGTTTCCGCCAAGGGTAAGGAGACAGTCAAGCTTCTGCTTTTTGTATGTATCCTTCATAGCCTTGACCTTGTCAACATTGTCCTCACCGATGCTGGAGATCATCTTGAAGGGCTGACGCTTTGTTCCGAGAATTGTGCCGCCCTGTGTAAGTATTCCCGAAAATTCGGAGGGCTTCATGTCTCTTGCAATGTTGTTTATCAGACCATAGTAACCGTTCTGAATACCTACGATCTCTACTCCGTCAGTACCGAACTTCTCGTAGCACGCTTTCGCTACGCCTCGGATAGTTGCATTAAGACCGGGGCAGTCGCCGCCGCTTGTAAGTATACCGATCCTTCTTTTTGCCATGATGATCCGCTCCTTTGAACTTTTTTTGTGCTTATATGCACTGTTATATTTTGACCTTAGCTGAGCTCTGACGTGTTCTGAGGAACTCCTCAAACTGATCTGCAGGCATTGGCTTTCCGAAGAAATAGCCCTGAGCCTGATCGCATCCCGAGCTTCTGAGGATCTCAGCCTGACCGATGGTTTCGATACCCTCAGCGATCGTTTCTATATTCTTGGATTTTGCTATTCTGATTACAGCTGAAACGATCTCACGGGAGATATCGTCATCCTCAAGGTACATGATGAATGATCTGTCAAGCTTGAGCAGTGTAATGGGAAGTACCTGGATGTAACTCAGTGATGAGTAGCCTGTACCGAAATCGTCCATAGAAAGCTTAACGCCCAGATCACGTATCTCATTCATCTGGTTGATAGCATGGTCGATGTCCTTGAGTGCAAGAGTTTCTGTAAGCTCAACATCGAGCCACTGCGGGTCAAGACCGGTATCCTTAAGAGCCTGCTTGATGGATTCGGTAACATTTGTCTGATAGAAATCAATGGAGGAGAGGTTGATGGACACCGTAATGGGATCCAGACCGATATCCTGCCAGTATTTGTTCTGCCTGCAAGCCTCGTAAAGAACGAACTTGCTTATCTTGGTTATGAGCATAGAGTGCTCTGCAACAGGAATAAAGTTGCTTGGAGGAATGAGGGTTCCGTCGGGCTTTATCCAGCGGATAAGTGATTCCATGCCGATGACCCTGCCTGTTTCCAGGCTGATCTTAGGCTGATAATAGAGCACAAGCTCGTTATTCTCAATAGCGTATGCAAGCTCTTTTTCTATCTTATTGCCCTCGATGATGGCGTCATGTGCGTGATTGTCGTATCTGATGATGTTATTGCGTGCTTCCTCGGAAAGGCTGAGAGCGAATTCAGCACGGTCAAGCACACTTGCGAAATCACCTTCCTTATCGGACATACGGCAGAAGCCTGCGGAGCACGTGATATGCTGAGTTTCAAGGGATTCATCGCTGATCTGGCTCAGCTCCTTCTGGACGTGCTTGATAAGATTAACGGGGAGATCGTCCCCCAGGTCTATGTCTGCACGGATAAGCACAGCAAAATTGTCACCGCCCACACGTGCTGCAAAGCCGCCGTCTGTAAGGCTTGATGTAATAATGGAGGCTACTCTGGAGAGGAGCTTGTTGCCCGTTGCATAGCCGCATGTGTCGTTGATGATGTGGAAGCTGTCGATATCGAATACGATTATCCAGTAGTCGATATCGGGATTGCCGTTCCTGCATTCCACTATCTCGTTGCCCATCATCATGAACTTGTTTCTGTTGTATATCTGAGTAACCTCGTCGATATACGCCATACGCTCGATAATGAGGTCTTTTTCCTTTTCACGGGAGATATCCAGCACGGCACCGCCGATGCTGAACTGCTGCACTGTGCTGTCAACAGTCTTGTATCTGAACTGATACCAGTGGTAGGATTCATCCGATGACAGTGCACGGAATTCAACCGTGTGGAATTCGCCGTCTGCGATATCATGAGCGTCCTTGCTTGCGAAGGAATCAAATATCATGCGGTCACGGGGATGTATCCGTTCTCTGATGGTATTGTAGCCCACATAGTCATCGGAGCTGTCAAGTCCCAGCATCTCCCTGAGCTGATTGGATGTGCAGAATCTCTGAGTTCCGTCCTCCTTGAGCAGGAGACCGATTTCGGAGAGGTCCATTGACAGATTGAACATTCCCTCGGATTCCTCCAGCTTTTCCGAATAGGTTATAAGGTCCTGACGCATTTTGACCATTTCGGTAAGATCGGAGCCGATAGACATCATGATGCATGTGTTGCCGAAGCTTGCCATAAGGGATGTATTCCAGATGGTGTAAACCTTCTTGCCTGTGCTTGCCTGTGCCACAAATTCATCGTCACGGTTATTGATGATCGCCTGGAGATTCTCCGAAAATGCTTCCGGCGGCAGTACCTTTTTCAGGTTTTCGATGTCAGTAAGCTCATCGGAGGTATATCCCAGAGTTTTGGAGAATTCATCGTTTACCTTGACATACTCAAAGGATGTGTCCCAGAGTATCACCATTGAGTTGATGTTCTCCGTAAACAGCTCCAGGGCTTCCTTTTCCCTGGCGATGCCCAGCTTGTTGTGGATAAGCTCGGCAACGATCATTATAATTGAGGATATCCCTGCGAATAAGCAGAATGTTTTCAGGATAAGTCCGCTGTACCCGGGATAAACCGACGCAATGACAAATGCAGCACATCCCAAAACAATGCAGGCTGTCAGAAATATCAGAAGAAACAGACTGAAGGTTGCTCTGCCTGTCAGCCGTTTTCTGCTGTTGTTATTGTCTATTCCCACAGTGACTCACCCCTTTTCCTTTCGTTAAAGACTTCCGGCGTCAGCTTTTCCGGCATTATTCATCTGCCGGTGCTGAAGCTTTCGGAGATATTTGTATTATTTTTTATATATACATTATATTCGATAGTATTAGAAAACATTGTCATATTATGAAATATGACCCATTATTATTATACGTTTTCCTTTCGATTTTGTCAATATGACTATTAGAAAATTGACAAACTCTCCTTATTTTTTCACATAAAAGACACATTTGCGTGCTAAAATATAAATATAAGTGTGTTAAAACGTATTGTTTTAAAAAATCGGCTATAAAAAAATAACAGAATGGATGATGAAAACATGGACAACAAAAAAATACTTATCGTTGATGATGAAAAAATGATAAGAAACGTAGTCAAGGAGTATGCCAAGTTTGACGGCTACGAGACTGACGAAGCCGAGGACGGCATGGAGGCTGTGGAAAAGTGCCGCACTCAGGATTACGACCTTATCATTATGGACGTGATGATGCCCAGGCTGGATGGCTACTCCGCAGTAAAGGAGATACGCAAGACAAAACAGATACCGGTTATCATGCTTTCCGCCAGAGGCGAGGAGTATGACAAGCTATTCGGATTTGAGATGGGTGTGGATGATTACGTTACCAAGCCCTTTTCTCCCAAGGAGCTTCTTGCACGTATCAGAGCGGTGATCAAGCGTGCAGGCGGACCCGAGAAGCCTGCTGACAGCGGAGTCATGACCTTCGAGGGTCTTGCTATCAATATGGCAGGCAGAGAGGTAAAGGTTGACGGCGTTCCTGCGGCTCTCACTCCCAAGGAGTATGACCTGC
Organism: Huintestinicola sp.; assembly: GCA_051882495.1. Classification (GTDB taxonomy): domain Bacteria; phylum Bacillota; class Clostridia; order Oscillospirales; family Ruminococcaceae; genus Huintestinicola. The sequence continues at coordinate 26,145 of JBJERX010000126.1, forward strand.
TTTTCTTCCTTGTCCGCAACAAGGGCATTGCCTTGTCCCGTGAAAAGCTTCTGGAGGAAGTGTGGGGATATGACTTCTACGGCGATGACCGTACAGTTGATACTCACATCAAGATGCTGAGAAATTCCCTGGGCGACTACCGAAAGTTCATAGTTACTCTCAGAGGCATGGGTTACAAGTTCGATGCGGGCAGGTAAGCTTCATCCTGCGGAAGAGCGTGTTTCACAGGGAGCGGAAAATGCGGGGAAGAAAAAAGAACGGCTGAAGCGTTCTGTCCGCAGTCTCAGATTCACCGTCTGGATATACTTTGCCATATTTATCACCAGTATCATGGTGCTTATATGGATATCCTTTATCTTCTCCCTGGAGGCAACCTACCGCACACAGAAAACCAACGATATAGCCGAGATCGCAAAATTCATCCTGACAGAATGGAGCGGTGAGGATTTCACCACCAGGTCTCTTGACAGGATAGCCCACGATAATGATATGTGTATCCTTATCCAGGATAAATACGGTCTGACGGTTTATTCCTATGACGTTATGGCGAAAAACTGCCTTATTCACGGAACGGACAGCTATATCAACCTTTCGGAATATCGCAAAGAAGCTCTTCAGAGTCCCACCGGCATATATTATGCAGAGGTCACCAACAAGCGGTTCAATAACAATACCCTGCTTTTTACTATGCTGATAGGTTCGGCAGATCAGCCATACGGCTATATTTTCCTTACCACATCTCTGCAGCCCCTTGATTCCACAGTGTCTATCATAAAGATACAGATGCTGCAGGTCAGCATATCTATTCTCATTCTCGGCTTCGGTATATCCATATTCCTTTCAAGGCTCATATCCACGCCTATCATCCGCATAACACGCTCTGCGGAAAAGCTTGCCCAGGGCGATTATAACGTGGAGTTCAACGGACGGGGCTACACTGAGACCGAAAAGCTTGCAGACACCCTGAACTATGCTTCTACCGAGATAACCAAGATAGATACCATGCGACGTGATCTCATGGCGAATATCTCTCATGATCTGCGTACCCCCCTGACAATGGTAAAGGCATACGCCGAGATGATACGTGATCTTTCGGGAGATGACCCGGAAAAACGCGGGGAACACCTGGATATCATAATTCAGGAGAGCGACAGACTTGCTGCACTTGTAAATGACATCATGGATCTGACCAAACTTGAAAACGGAGCCAATGAGCTTAACCTCACTACATTCTGCATAAACGAACGGTTAGAGGATATTATGCAGAGATATGTGCTGCTGAGTGAACGTGACGGATATAAATTCTATCTGTCCACAGGGCTGCATGATGAAAAAGTATACGGCACAGCTGATATGATAAAGTTCGATCAGGTCATATACAATCTGGTAAATAATGCAGTAAACTATACGGGACAGGATAAGGAAATATACGTTACCATGATCGCTGACAGCAGGAATATCCGTATTTCCGTGACTGACTGCGGAGACGGGATAGACGAGGAGCTGATGCCCCTGATCTTTGACCGCTACTATCGTGCCGAGAAGCATAAGAGAGAGGTCGTGGGAACGGGACTGGGACTTTCCATAGTAAAGCAGATACTGATACTCCATGGATTCCGCTTCGGTGTGCAGTCGGAGAAGGGAGTAGGCAGCTCCTTCTGGTTCGAGATGGACAGAAAACCGGCTCCGCCGTCTGACAGTTAAGGAATCACTGATTAATCTGGTATGCAAGCAAGATGCGTGCCAAGCCTTCAGGCGTGATCTATTCAGCGGTTCCAAATATGCCTGCATTAATACTAATTCCAAATCAACCTATAGACAAATCCTCGGATAGAATAATCCAATTCTGCGTCAAGCTCCCTTGCCGGGCAGCAAGCCCGCCTGCGGTCGCTTTCCTTGACTTGGATTATTCTATCTGTCGGCTTTGTCTATAGAACGATTTGGAATTAGTATAAGATGTGCTGATGCTGCCATTGACCGGCAGCATCAGCACATTTTGTTTGATAGGCGGTTATTATACCTTATCCGCAGCTGAGTCTGAGGCTGTCGCTTATAAGTGCGATAAGCTCGGAATTGGTAGGCTTACAGTCCTTTCCGCTGTAGTCTATCTTGTAGCCCAGACGGCTTTCTATGTAGTCTACGTCTCCCGAACGGCGTTCCCATGCTGTTGTGATGGCATGGCGGATGGCTCTCTCAACTCTGGATGATGTGGTATGATTGTACTTTGCAACGGCAGGGTAAAGCTCCTTTGTTACGCTTTCAAGTATGGATGTATCAGACATTGCAAGCATTACGGCACTCCGCAGATAAACATATCCCTTGATATTTGCGGGTATGCCCATCTTTCGTATCACTTCGGTAACGGCCTTTTCACGCTCGTTGATCTGATTTGTTCTGTCCGGATTTGCGGTAAGCTCACGGTAGCATATCCGGGGCAGGATCACGCTAAGCTCGGATTTCAAAAAGCTTCTGAGAACAAAGCTTGTAGCGGCACATGCCTTATACACGCTTTCGTTCTTGCGTGTTCGTGAAACTACTACAAATGGCTTTTCGGCAACTATACGGCAGGCAGCCATGAATTTGAGGGTGCGTTCGGTCTCCCATATGTCGCCGTCTATAACTACGGCGTCAGGGTTTTCCGTCAGCACACTGCTGAGTATATGCTCCTGCTGGGCACTGATCGCTGTAACGCCCATTTCGCAGATTGTGTTTGCAAGGGATGCTTCCCTGTCCATACTGTGGTTTTCTTCAGCAACAACTACCTTGATACTCTGATTCATAAGACATCTCTCCTTTTAAAACTCTTTCTGACGATTAGCTCTTCATGCGGCATATGACAGGAAGCCTACATCATTCCTGCATATACCGCATTTCCATATACCTATTTATAATATATGGTCAACGAATTTTTCGTTAACGTCATAATATCACGCTCTGTTTAATTTGTCAATATATTATACAAAGTGTAAATAAAGTGTTTGTTTGCATATGCCGATTTACCGTGTACTCCGATTTGGTTTATATGTTATGTTAATGAATACAAATCCTATAAGGTTGGTAAGGATAATCGTTGCCATATGCTAACATAACGGGTTAAATTAAAATATCCCTAAACAATCCGCAAATTGTGGATTATTTCGGGATATTTGCAAAAAACAAGCCTATATTTGTATAATAAGGTAGATTATTTGATGATAGAACAACTTTTTTAGATAAAAAATAGTAATTTGTGTACTCTTTTAGCGTTTAATACTTAAAAACGTCATAATATCGAAACATAATTATCCTGCCAATTAGTTAGCGTTGTACAACTCCTGCCAAAAATATACTATAACAAGATGGTGTGTATTGTAAACCCGGGCTAAGTTGACCAAAGGCAATATATTTACATTTAGTTCATTTTGAGTTTAAATAAATTTTACATTATCTCTCGTGTTGATTTTTGACGGATTTTATTCCCGACCGATGGTCATATCAGGAATCACCCGAATTTGAAGCTCCGGATTCGGTAATATTCATTTCCTCCCCTGAAACTGTGAAATTTTCAAACTCGGCGGAAAGACGCAGCTCATCGCAGGTTATCCTTGCAGGTGCTCCGCTTTCATCCGTGAATGCGGTGTAATTCATCCCCCCTGCCGTTCCTCCGAAGCTCCACATAGGGGGTTCCTCCTTCTCAGCAGTGAGCTGGGTCTGAGCTGCCGCAGCCGAATCCAGGCAGGAAAACAAAGCCATGACAGGTGACTTCTGAGGAATTTCGGTGCTTTCCGTATCAAATGTCAGCTCTCCCAGGGAGCAGGTCAGCACAGTATCCGCCAGTGAGAATTCAATACCCTTCATGGTTTCGGGAGCAGTGATGGAATACTTCCAGAATCCCCCTCCGTATCTTGTAAGCTGTCCCTCCATTACAAATTCACATTCCCCCGCATCATCATGGAGGGACGGGGGAGAGATAATGGCTGTAACAGTGCAGTCTGCTGTATACGGACAGTCAAACTTCGGGTCGGGAGCAGTCAGTCCCGTGGAAATATCCGACAGACTGCATCCTGTAACAGAAGCTGAAACTATCAGGGGTATCATCATTTTCATAATGCGTTTATCCATAAAAATGCCCTCCGTAAGAACAGAGGGCATCAGTAATACTAATACTAATTCCAAATCAACCTATAGACAAATCCTCGGATAGAATAAT
>JBJERX010000127.1:0-7345 GCA_051882495.1 Huintestinicola sp.
TTGTGAGCTGAGAAATTGTCACATCATCACCGATAGTTTTCGGCTCGGCGGTTTTGACAATTTCATCTGCTATGAGAGTTTTCATAACCACCGCTGCGGAAATATCGTCCACAAGCCCGAATTTGTCATGCAGAGCCTTTTCCACATCAGCAAGAGAGCTGTCCCTGTCAACGGACATATATTTGTATGCGTCCTCGCTCTCACGAATAAGCATTATTCCGTCATTGGTCTTGCAGTAGCCGCAGTCCTGAAGCTCTGCATTTGTGGTCTGAAAGGGCGTTACCTTTTCAGCAGACAGTGTCTTTGCCTGTTCGGGTTCTTTTATATCTCCCGCACGATAGCTTCTGACTACTTTTTCCGCAATTTCCTTTGCAGACATTTCGGAATATCCCATCTGGGAAAGAGCTGCCTGAACCTCTTTAAGCGGCATAATCGGGAGAACGGCAAAACAGTTTTCATTCTTATCCATAACGCAGCACTTTGAGCCTGTGTCCTTCGGTATCTCTCCCGATAAGCACGTTTTTCCGACTATCGCCTGTGAAAGCTGGGACTGTGCAAGATATTCTCCGATATTGGGAATGTCCGCATATACAACCTCGGTCTTTTCCCTTGAAAATCCGAAAATTTCTTTCTGCGGGTCGGACAACTTTTTGTTTATATCCTCCATAAGCATATCCGCTGTTTTGCCTGTGATTCCATGCTCTTTAAGAGCAGTCCGCATAACATCGGATTTGTCCAGCTTCACGCTTATTATCTCGTTCTTTTCCTTATTGAAAAGATTTACACGCTCTCTTCCCTGACCATGCTCATACACCTTTGTACCTTTGGTGGCATGAGGGTGACGGGTATTGTAGGATTTTGAAAGGTCCTCTCCGCTGCGCTCCTGCTTAATATTTCCCGTACTGTCATATATTGAATATGTCTTTTCCATATCCAGCTCAGTCTTTATGGATTTGCCGCCGTTTATTATTTCGCAGTCGGATCTATCCAAACGGATATAGTCCTTGCCCGACGTATTGGGAACTCTCACAAAGTATGTGTTTTCGTCGGAAAGCTCGGAAACAAGAAGCTTGTTTATATCCATAGAAATGGTATTATCCGTAACATCAATAAGGAATTTCTCACTTTCGGAAACTGCCTTTGCGTGATCCTCTCTTGTTGCTTCGATTTTTTCTGCAATATCCGAATTGTAGAGAACCGCTGTGCCCTGTTCTGTCTTTGCAAACCGGATATCAAGCTCCCCGAGCTTTGCCACCTTTGCAAGCTCCTGTGCTTCTTCATCGGTAACGATATATGCAACTTTTTCGGGGTTATCCAAAGGAGAAAACTGGTCATAACGGACAACCTCTATATTTTTCAGCTGATCAAGCTGCTGCTTTACATCTTCCATTGCCTTGTTGAATTGACCTTCAAATTCCTTTGGAATAACAGTCATATATTTTCCGTCATCAGTTCTGAAAGCGAACATGGGAATGTCATAGCTGTTCATAACATCGGAGGTTATCCGCATTTCTTCCTCGCTTATCTTGTTATTCCCGTCTTTCAGGATAAATGCGTCAGGTTTGTTTTCGATTTCCTTTGAAAGCATGTGCTGTGCAGCAAGAGCCGCCATATTTCTCTGAGCTGCGGGGATCGCAACATATATATTATTGTTGTCCTCAATACCGCCTGTGAAAAAGGTTCCGCCCATTTTCTTCATTGCTGTTTCAAACTGCGGCATAAGCTCCTTTGGCACCGGAAGATATTCAAAGCTCGTCCCCGCCTGCTGCAATTTCTTAAAGCACTTTTTTGACAGCTTTCCCGTTTTGATTTTCGGAGTCTTTGGCGGCTTCATGCCCTTTCGGTACTGTTTGTTATGCTCCATATTTGCAATAAATTCAAGCAGCTTCTGTATAAGAGAAGCGCATACGGAGCAAGCATCATCTCCTACCATTATTCAGACACCTCACTTTCGGTTTCCTCTGTATCAATTACGGGATACAGCTCTATAATATCTTCCTTTGTGCAGCCGTATGAATATGGGGACATATTGAACATCAGCGATGCGTCCGTATCAATATCCTTTTCCACCGACTTGCTCCACAAGTTTGGAATGTTCAGTTTCAGCACACGCCGTATTCCCACATCATCAAGAAAATATCCCGGGTGAAGCTCATCGTATGTATAGTCGGAGTAGTTATGCGATACCTCCGAAGTCGCTTTCAGTATATCCCTCTGTCTGACGGTGAAATTGTCGTTCTCGCTTTCGTATGTAACCTTGTATTTTCCCGATGTATCAATATACAGAAAGTGAGTTCCGAAAACAATGCTTCTGTCCTCGCCGTTATCTTCTCCGAATATTTCATTCTCTATATCCGAATAGCTGACCTTGCCGCTTTTGTGGTCCTTTGCATAGTTTATGGAGTTTGATGTGTGACCGAAATTGTAATACAGTTCCTCGGGAGTTGTGCCGATCTTCTTGCAGATTTCTTCGGGTGTGGATTCGTTATTCTCTGCCCACTTTTCCATCAGCTTATTCGGGTCAAGGCGAATAAGATAGATTGCCTTCCCGTCTATCTCCTTATTGATGTTTATATCCTCATTGTAGAAGATCTCCCACATATCGGGCTGAATAAGTCCGTCCTTGTCAAGTCCGATAGTCCTTGCATAGTAACGATAATCGGGAAGGTCAGGGAATTTATCCTCATTCCCCATACCCGTTTCAAACCACTCCACAAGTGCGTTATGCTCCAGCTCCTCGGGAGTAAGCTCCGGTTCCTTGCTCTGCATACATCCTGTGAGTATTATCGGCACTATTGCAAGTGCCAAAAGCGCCTTATATTTCATTTGCGTTTTCCTCCAATATTTTTTCTGTAATTCTATTATAGCATATTCGATTTTCGGAAAAGGCAGATTTTTTCGTGAACGTAAATATACCTAAGTTTACTTAAATTATCCTAAATATACCCAAATATACTCAAAAAATCAGAAATTCAAAGGTGTATTCATAGTTACGACACACAATTTTTGTGCCTGAACATTTTGTAAACACTTTGGGACATAAAAAAGACGGCTGAGAATTTCTCAACCGTCTGAATTATTATGCTTATTTCAATGACCATCCGCAATCGCCATGATATATCATCTGCTTTGTCATTCCACCGTCTATACATATATCCTCACCTGTGATAAAGCCTGCCCTTTCCGAACAAAGGAAAAGAACCGCATTTGCAACATCCATTGGATTGCCAACTCTGCCCGCAGGCTGCTGATACGCATCGGGACCGTTGTAAATCTTGTAATCGGTATCTATCCAACCGGGAGAAATGGAGTTTACCCTGACCTTTCCCGATAAACTGACTGCAAGTGCATGAGTAAGTGCAGATATTCCGCCCTTTGCAGCTGTATAGCTTTCTGTCTGCGGCTGGCTCATTCTGTTTCTTGATGATGATATATTTACAATGGCTGCGTTTGATGTAAAATGTCCTGCAAACAGCTTTGTAAGATAAAAAGGTGCGGTAATGCCAACTGCAAGGGCATATTCAAATTCTTCATAGCTGCACTCATCAATACCCTTCATAAGCGGGAGAGCATTATTTATGAGAAAGTCTATATGTCCATACTTTTCTATCACATATTCAGCAAATGCTTCAAGGGTTTCCTTTTTGCTGATGTCACCTTTATAATGCTCGCCGCTTTCAGCAATATCTATGACCTCAACAAATGCTCCCTGCTTTTCAAATTCCTCGGCTATGCACTTTCCGATACCTTTTGCACCGCCTGTTACAACAGCTACTTTGTTTTCAAATTCCATATTTCCTCCCGTTATATTTATCGATTTTATTCTGTATCAATTTTCATATCATCTTCTGCAAGCTGCTTTGCACACTTATCCGCACTTGCATAAGCAAAATACTTTACGGGTATTTTCCTCTGACGGACAATTTCCATTATCTTTCCATAGAAGGAATGAGGCATAGCATTGGTCTGCATCCATACAACATCAGCATGCCTTATAAGGTTTGCATCGGGCTTCGTATATGGGTCAATAAATTTTACATTGGGCAGCATCGGCTTTATTGCCTTGAGCCATGTTGCATGACCGCCAAAAATTCCAACTCTCTGCTTCGTGGTATATGGAAGCTGTATTTTATCGGCATTATCTATCTCAGGCTCGGTGCCGCTGCTGTTTTGCAGCTTATACACAAGTTCTCTAAGCTCAATAAGCTCCTGCCTGTCCGCTTCCTGCTCGGATAATTCCGCAGATACCTTTTCCTTGTAATCCTTCAGTGCCTTTTCTGCCTTATACAATTGATTTTTTAGCGTTGCGTTTTCCTCGTTTATTGAAGCTATCTTTGCTTTCAGTTCCGAAGGATCATCCTTTGATTTATCTGTTCCGTCAAGCGTCCTCTTCATTTTGACCTTATATACAGAATCAAATCCGTACCTTATTGAAGCATAAGCTCCGAGAGAAAGATAATCTCTTAGCAGCGGAATTTCCTTTGCAGAAAATCCAGCCTTTTTCAGTCCGTTATCGTCATAGCAGTCAACTTCAAAGAACTTTTTTCTCGGGATACAAATTCCCGATGCGTTATATACCACCTGTGAAAGATTGATATGAAAAAGGTCATTTTTCTTTATACGTTTTGCGCCCTCATACGACCACACATGATAGTCGGTATATTCCTGTGTGAATAACCGTTCCCAGTATTCCGATCTGTCCTCAATATATCTTTCGGGAACGGGAACAAACGGCTCACCTTCTTCATCATTTTCGGCTATCTCTTTTTGGTCACGCTCCTCAATGAAATCTATCAGACTATCATTGAACTCCTTTGCCCAGGGAAGATTGCTGCATGCAGCTCCAAGCATTATTTCCGTTATATACATTATCCATGCAGCACTATCTCCCGTATCAAGAAGATACAAATATGCAAAGCACACTTCAAACGGATTTAACGCTCTAAGACTATCAAGGACAGAAACAAACTCCTTATCCCGTATCTCGGTGCCGATATCATCTCTGCTGCATAGGTAATTCCGAATATCAAACTGATGTTCAAAGATACATTGGTCAAGGCTTTCAAGCTCGTCCGTGACATCATCAATAATCTCAGCCTTTTTCTTCAGCTTTTCAATTATAGCAGCCGCTTCTTCCATTACCTTGTCATATTCGCTGTCCTCATCAATATTGAAGTTCCCCATGCACATAATAGAAGGCTTTTGTTTTCTGCCCTTACATTCATCTGCACGTTTTCTCGCATCGAACAGCATATTTTCATAACGTTCGATCTCACTGCACGATACTAACACCCGGTTGATCTGCTCCTGCTTCAGCTTAACAACAGGCTCGATTCCCGACAGAAAAATATCCACTATCTCATTTATCCTGTTCTTGTATCGGGCAACTGCTCTTTCAATTATTTCGGGACGGATATATGAAAGCACTCTCTTGTATCTTTCGGGATAACTCATTTTCTGAGCTTCATCATAAAGCTCATCTCCGCTGTAAGGCTCATCGACAGTAAATAATCTGCTTGGTCTGTAATTATGTATATATCCGTTTTCAGACGTAATCTTTGCGGTATAATTATTGACAAAGCAGTCCTCCGAAGTATCATCATTTCTGTGAATGATAAGATATGCCATACCTCTTATCAGGTCATCATCATACACAGAATCCGAAAAATTCTCGGGCAGAGATACCTCGCTTATAATATCCTTTTCATATGGTATAAAGAAAGCCGCTTCATCTATATTGCTCGCTTCTGTAATAGCATCAAGTATGAAAATAGCCATAGCTATGGTAATATGTTGATTATGCTCATATTCCATTGGCAGCATATTGTATAGCTCGGATATGAAATCTACAATTTCATCTTCCACACCGATCGTTGGATATTTCTCGGCAAATCCGGGTGCAGCGGCATACACATATTCAAGGATTGCAGACAGACGTCGTTTTCTGTACGGACCATCAAGCTTTAATCTCTCCACAAGATTCTTGCCGCCGTAATTTTTCAGAGAATGTATGTTATTGTTATATACTTCCTCTGTCATTTTTTTGAGGAGTGACCGATACTCCGAAGAACCTCTGTTGTATTTATCTGTTTCCGTCATTGCCCCGTATTTTTTTCGCATTGATACGGAAATTCTCATTTCGTCATTATTGCGATGAGCATTCGGCGGGTTATTCCTTTGCTTATTCTTTTTTTTAGCCATTTTTATCTCCTGTTATGTTGAAATGGTATATTTCTATTGTATCAGAAAAATCACTGTATTTCAATATTTTTCGACCTATCACCTGCAAAAAAGCGGCAGCATACACTACCGCTCTCCTGCAAGATTTTCAGGTTTCAGCCCTTGCGTGAATAGCTCACCTTATCCGCAACAATAGCATCATCAACCATTATCGCTGTAAAAGCAGCCGTCATGCCTAGCTCAAGCCTTTCATCAATGCCCTCGCTGTCGATCTGAACGGTAAGCTCCTTGCCGCCCTTCGTTCTGACAGTCACATTGTACTTTCCAAGCTCAATATGCTCGGGCTTCTTAACGACCTCACCTGTTATCATCATTTTCTTTTCCATTACGCTGTTTCCTCCTCATTGTTTTCAAAATAGTATGCAAGAGCCTTTTCTATGATAAGATTGGCTTCTTTCTTTGAATAGCCGCCGAGATACCTTGAATATGTTGCCTTTGGAATAGTGACCTTTTCACCCTTTTCCTTCGGCTTTTCATCTTCGCCATAAGTACCGCATAGTACCTCGGTTATGATTTCCTCCGACGGACTTGCATAAGAGCCTGCAATTTCTCGCAGCTGCTTTGCCATTTTCATATCAATGACCGATACTTCCTGTTCCGACATTGCTTTCACAAGCATTTCCTGCATTTCTTTAGGAATATATGAAAGCTCCACCGCAGGACGAATCTTTATATTCCCGTTATCTACCATAGCTTTAAGTTCATCGGAAAGCTCATTGATTCGGAGCAGCCGGGCTATTGTGTTTCGTCCAAGACCATATTCATCAGCTGTAATGCTCATTTTGTCGGTCTTTTCATTTTCAGTCCCCACTGGGGACTGAACTTTTTTCCCTTCAAGCTGCATAAGCTCATCGTTGATTTGTCGTATTTTCTTACCATCAAAAAGCCTTTTATATCTTATCGAAATAGCAAATGCCTGCTCGGAGATCCTGAGTTCACGAAAACCTCGCTGGATCAAGTTTGTCTCGATGAGGTATACAGTGGCGAATTCATCGGGCAGATTCTCCTTTACAATAGCGGGAACATTCTTCTTTCCTATTATCCTTGCAGCATTTACCCTGTTATGCCCTGAGAGAATCTCATAATTATCGCTGTCAGGTATGGT
>JBJERX010000128.1:0-7330 GCA_051882495.1 Huintestinicola sp.
GTCGGAAAAACTCCTTGAAGTACGCAGTTTTCATCTTTCTGATGAGTTCTTTTCTATGTTCATCGGAAAGAGTGGCTGTGCCTGCATTTGTAATAATATGTACTCCCATAAAATGTCACTCCTTTGTTCTGATTCATAGCAATATGCTATTAAACATAATTGCTTAATCAATATTATACTATACAATTTTGCTTATGTCAATAGTTTTCAGAAATTTTCTTTAACTTTTTTGCTTGGTTTATTGACTGATATGATTTCATATGATATAATCTATTTTAGAACTATTTTTTATCGGGAGGACGCCATGACAATAGGTGAGAAAATAAAAAACGCAAGAAATCTTCGAGGACTTACGCAAAAGGAACTTGGAATAAAGCTTGGCTTCGATGAAAAGTCTGCCGATGTTCGTGTGGCTCAATATGAAAGCGGAACAAGAACTCCAAAGGAAGAACTTCTTTCGGAGATTGCAGCTGTGCTTGACGTAAATATCAATTCTCTGCGGGATTCGTCACTTGAAAATACGGAAACTTTCATTCATCTGCTTTTTGACCTGGAGCAGGAATCGAAGAAACATCACACCAACAATTTTTCATTAATTTCTGTTTCCGACGAATTAGGAAACTCACAGCCTGCGCTCCAATTTCATAATCATCTGCTGAATGAATTTCTTTCGGAGTGGCAGCTTCGCAGAAAAGAGCTGAGTGAGGAAATCATCACCGAGGAAGAATATGCGGAATGGATGATGAGCTTTCCCGCAACATCTGACGGATGTGGGAAAAATGAGCCGATAAAGAAATGGAGAAAATGATATTTTTTGCGGTGGCTTTATATGACATTTTATTTGTATATCGGGGTGTTAGGGGCAGTTGCCCTTAACAAGCCGACTGCGGAGCCGGTCGGGAAAAAGGTGTACCTTTTCTGCACTTGCGATAATCAAGCTAACCCCCTCTGTAAACACAATTCATGCAATGCGTTTACTGCTTGCCAATGATAAGCTTTTTAATATTTTTGCCTACTCCATTATTGCCGGTTTCCCTCAAAAAGTAAAATAGAGCATTTCGCCTTATATGCAATAGAAATGGATTTGACCATAATAAAACATCCTTGATTTGTAAAATGGGAATGACGGTGTTTTTGAAGAAATGACGTCACATCTCCGATTGATGAAATAGCGTATTGTTATTTTGATGTCAAAACCTAAAATAATGGTGTCCCTTTATTTTTAGCTGACATCATTCTGTAAGAAATGCTGTCAATTTCATATATACGCATAAAAAGCGAAGCTCCAAAGGCTGCAACAGCCTTCAAAGCTTCGTTTTTTTATGACTATTCGGTTGTAAAGACGTATTTGCGTGTGTTTCAACTTGTGAGAATATTTTTTCAACCTGAGAGAATAGCAAGTGTATTCAACTTGAGAGAATGAGGGTAGGTTTTAGCAAGCATTGATTTTGTGGGGACAAATCGTATGGTATGGCTTGATAAGAAAAATGCTGCCGTACCACTCAATGATACGACAGCATTATTTTATTCCGAAACAAGCTCTCTGATCTCGACCCTTTTTATCTTGCCCGACGAACAATATGCAAATACAAAAAAGCACAGGCTGATCATCAGAACGGGAAGTGAAGCGATGAAAACGTTAATTTTCGAATCGAAGCAGGTTATACCGATGTTTTTTAACAGCAGGCTCAAAAGTCTGTCCGAGAAGAACGCCGAGAGAACTGCTCCCAATGCTCCCCCGATGACCGATATTATGAGAAATCTTAGAGCAAAGCAGATACGAAGCCTGCCCGAGGTAAATCCCAGAGCCTTGTAAATTCCCGAATCACGCCTTTCTCTGAGGAACGCCTTGGAGCAGACCATGTGAACCGCCACAAGAGCGAACACGGCTGAAACGGAATAGATAACTCCGATAATAACGTCCATAAGCGTGTCGATAAGCCCTGTCATACTGTCGGAATAGCCGTCCTGCTCGGTCAGCTCCGCTTCAAGGATATCACCATAATTCTCATTCAGCATTTTTACAGTGCTGTCAGCAAGACTGTCGTCGGAAAGGGTGATATACATAATTCCCGGAGTGATATCGCACAGCTGCGAAGCCGCATCAAAGTTCATTGTAAAGCATCTTCCCAAGTCCTGCACAGACTGATAAAGTCCAGTTACCATATATTCGGCACTTCCTCCGCCATAGCTTACGGTCACCATATCGCCGACTTTTTTGCCTATCTCCTCCGAAACATTTTCCGTTATCATTATCTCATTATCGTAGATAGGCGCTCTGCCTTTTAAAACATTTTTCAGTATATCGGGTCGGCTGTAAACCGTACAGCACATTTCCGTTTCGTCAATGGTCATATATGTTGTACTTGAAAAAACAACAGAAACATTTTCGTCAATTTCCTTGATGCCGGCTTCGGTTTTGGACATATCCGAAAGCTCAAAATGATTGTTTGGTTTCGCCTGCACCTGACCGTTCAGCGCACCGAAGGCTTCGATCATGCTGTTTGCCGACATTCCGCCTGCAAGTATTGTTATGGTTATCATAAAGAATATGAGCAGTGCGGCAATAAGCGCAGTACCGATGTATGCTTTCGGGTGAGAGGTTATCTGACGAAGAGCAAGGAAAAAGGAAAGAGGCTTTTTCTCAATCGGAATATTTGCAGGACTGTCAAAATATATCTCCTCTGCGCCGCCGGAAATTGCTCTTACGGGAGAGATCCTGCCGATCTTTTTGGAAACAATAACAATATAAACTGTACAGAGAAATATGATCCCCAATGAAACAAGCATACATTTTCCTACGGAAATATTTGTGGATACCATTATTCCCGTAATAGGCTGAAACAGCTTTCCGAGGATTTTTGTGAGTGGGAACGAAGCCGCTATTCCGATAACACCGCCTATAGCAAGAGCGCAGAAATACTGAATAATGTAGATAAGCCTTATCTTATTTTCGGTAAAGCCCTGCGCCTTTAAAATTCCAAGGCTCACATATTCCGTTTCAATGGTGGTAACAATGCTGTGGTTTATGGCTATCATTACAACAATAATCAGCAAGATAACATATACACACAGCATTTTTGTACCCGTTTCGGTGAAGATAGTTGTTATCTCGTCGCTGCTTTCCCTTGACTGTGTAAAGAGTGCTGTGTCAACTATCCGGCATTTACGGTTAAGCTCTTTTTTAAATTCCGTTACGGAAAGTCCGCTGCTTTCGGCTTGGAAAATATGTATTATCCTGCAAGGGAAAAGCAGGCTGAAAGCCGCATTTTCGTCATCGGTATTTTCTAAGTACAGCCGTTCAAAATCACTGTCGGAAAGGAAAAACTGCTTTATACCGATGGACATTGAGCCTAAAAACGGGTCTTCCACAAAGCCTTTGATGGTAAATTTTTCTTCCCCGTTTTTGGTGTTTATCATTATTTCAGAACCGATCTCACAGCCGTAAACGGTTTTCATTGCCGCAGGAACATAGACCTCTCCGTCCGACAGATCATCGGGAGCTGGTTGAAATCCCATAAGCTTTTCATCAAAAACGGGCAGTGAGTTTTCCCATTTTAGAAGGAAAAACGGATTTTTCCCCTCACGTTCGCCTATCTTGTATGACAAAAACGCCATTGCCCTTTCGTCACGAATGCGCTCGATGTTTTCATCTTCCGAAAGGCTTTTCAGTATATTATCGTCAAGCTCACTTTCGTCGATAAACGCCGCAAGATCTCCCGTATCGGCAGCCTTATGAGCACGTTCTATTCCGTCAAGCACATTATCATTGTTGCTGACCGTAACGGAAAAGGACATAGTTATCATCATCATAAGCAGGATAACACTTACAAATGCGCCTTTTTTGTGGCGGATATTTGCTTTTAGCAAGGTCAGAATCTCCATATCCTCACCTCACCATTCCATCGAGTTCAGCCATGCGCTGACCTGCGTTTCACGGCTTTTTTCTTCATCGGCGGAGTAGGGCGGCAGGGTAAGCTCTCCGATGATCTTTCCGTCAGCGATATAAAGTATCCTTGATGCTCTGAGTGTGGCTCTCATATCATGTGTGACCATTAAAATGCTCTGTCCCGACCTGTTAAGCTCGGTGAGAAGATTCAAGACCTCGGTTGTATTTTTTCGGTTGAGAGCGCCTGTAGGTTCGTCTGCAAAAAGCAGCTTCGGCTCGTTTATGACTGCTCTTGCGATAGCGCATCTTTGCTGCTCGCCGCCCGAAACCTGCGACGGGAGATGAGATTTAATGTGGGAAATACCCATTTGCTCAAGGAGCTTTTCGGTACGTTCCTTCACCTGTGCCTCAGGTTTACCCTTGTTAAGATACCCGGGGACAGCGATATTTTCAAAAAGCGAAAGATTGCTTACAAGGTGCATTTGCTGAAAGATAAAGCCGAAGTCGGTATGACGAAGTGAAGCAAGACCCTTTTCATTCATTTTAACAAGGTCTTTTTCACCGTAGATCACCTGTCCTGCGGTGGCTCTGTCCATGCCGCTGAGAGCGTATAAAAGCGTTGATTTGCCCGAACCCGATGCACCCATGATTACGGTAAAATCCCCCTCGTAAAGCTCCATATCAACGTGGGAGAGAATATGTATCTGACCGCCGTTGTGGGCAAAGCTTTTGCAAAGTCCTTTTGCGGATAAAATTGTATTTTTCATGCGTTCGTTCCTTTCAGTTTTTATAATTTGATTCTACCGCAAAAGTTATTAAGAAGTCCTTAAGAGATCGGCAGGCTTACGATCGCTTCAAGTCCGTTATTATGATTTTTCAGCAGAATATCTCCGTCCATCTGCTCTGTGATATATTTTACAATGTAAAGTCCAAGACCCGAGCCTTGTTCGCTTCCGCAGTTTTTGCCACGATAAAACTTATCAAAAACAAACGGCATATCCTCGTCGGGAATGCCCTTGCCAAAGTCACGGAAATGTATCTGTACATTGCCGCCTGACAGCGTGATAAATACCTCAATATCCGTTTTTGCATACTTCCGTGCGTTGCCTATTAGATTTTCCGTTATCTGAACAAGTCTGTTTTTATCCGCATTCACGACTGCTGTAAAATCGGTCTTTCGAAAACGAACATCGTTATTCTCCGCTGCAATTTCCGTGACCGCTTTTTCAATAAATCCGCACAGCTCAAAGCTTTTGGGGATAATTTTCAGCTTGTCCATATCGGAAAGGGAATGCAAAAACAGATCGTTAGTAAGCTTTGATACCTCGTCGCACTTTTTTATAATAACGCCGATATATTTTTTTCGCTTTTCGGGAGTCACGTCAAGATTTGCCTCCAGACCCTCGGCATATGCACGGATAGATGCGACAGGCGTTTTTATGTCGTGAGAAAGCGTTGCAATGACGGTCTTATTGTTCTCGATAGCTTCCCGTTCGCAGGAGCGGGCTTTATTTATCTCACGCCGCATACTGTCAAACGCCCAGGTGAACTCACCGAAATAGTTAGAGCGTTCATAATCAAGAGGAATATCGAAATCACCCTGTGATATCTTTTCCGCAAAGCCTTTCAGCTTGTCAAAGGGACGAAGTATGGCGAAATATACATAGACGAAAATCACAGCGCAAAATACGATACAAATACCGCACATTATAAAGATACCGACGTTCACATTTGATACTGCTTCTGATGAGCGTATACTCTCGGACAACTCCGCAGTTTTCTCGGACAGCTTTTCATATTCTCCTGTTTTTACAAGCTGCTCAATTTCATTTATTGCCACAAGCTGTTCCGATTTATTATCCTGTGAATTTGCCTGCTTTTGTGTATAAAAAAATACGCCTGCAACAATTATTATCAGCACCGAAAACAGTGCCGTCACGGAAATAAGTCTGCCTTTCATTCCTGCACCTCCAGCATATAACCTACTTTATAAACAGTCTTAATAAACTGCGGCTCTGCCGGGTTTTCCTCTAATTTTTCACGGAGCCAACGAATATGTACCGTAAGGGTCGACGGCTCAACCATAGAAAATGCTCCCCACACCTCCGACAGCAGTTTGTCCTTCGGGACAGCCGTATTTTTATGCTCGCAGAGATATGCAAGCAGATCAAACTCCCTGAGAGAAAGGGGTACATTTTCACCGTTTTTCGTGACTGTTCTTGCTGTGATATTTACGGTGATATTTCCGAATTTCACTATCGTTTCTTTCTCGGAAAATCCATAAGTCCGACGGATAAGTGCGTTTACTCTGGAAAGCAGTTCTTTCATTGAGTATGGCTTCGACAGATAATCGTCGCCGCCGATGTCAAAGCCTGTGATGCGGTCGCTCTCGCTTGTTCTTGCGCTGGCAAATATGACGGGTACTGTGGATACTCTGCGAAGCTCACTGCATAATTCAAATCCCGTAGTATCGGGAAGATTTATATCAAGCAGTATAAGATGATATGTATTTTCCGACAGCAGCTCAAAGGCTTTTTCACTGTTATGGGCGCAGGTCACGCCGTAGCCGTAGCTTTCAAGCATTTCGGATATTATAAAGGACAGATCTTCATCGTCATCGATTATCAGTATTTGTTTTTGCATATTCTGCTTGTATGATATAGTTAAGTCTAAATCATACTCTCCTTTCAAAATTTGTATATTCGCTCGGTTGGAAAAATACAGATGTTAAATATAATTATAGTGTTAAAAGCTTTTATTGTCAAGAAAGTTGTCTTGAACGTTTTTTAAAACAGAGTCACTGAATTATTGTTGACATAAAAAGGCACTTAGGTGACCGTGTAAGTCTCCTATGTGCCTTATGCAGGGGAATGTTCGTATTATAGGGATTTTTTATGTGTTTTTTCGACATATAAAGGTACCACTCATTAATTATGTTCCTGAACGGAGCAAAATCGTTATCTCCCATATCGCTGTCAACAGAATCGTTGATAGCAATAAAGCGGACATCATTATCGGGAAGATACATTTCCGTATAAAAGCCTGTCTGCAAATACTCTCTGCCGAAACGGGAGAGGTCTTTCACGATAACAGTGCCGATTTTTCCGTCCTCGACCGCTTCAATAAGCCTTTTGAAATCGGGGCGGTCAAAGTTTGTGCCTGTGTAGCCGTCATCAACGAAAAATTCGGTGTTGTAGTAACCGTTATCGTTGGCATATTTCAGAAGAAGCTCCTTCTGGTTCTGTATGCTCATGCTGTCACCGTTAAGAAGATCGTCCTTGCTGAGCCTACAATAAAGGGCTGTGATTTTTTCCTGCTGTTTTAATTTCATAATATCCTACCTTTCCAAACAGCAGATTATGACTATATTTATTATACACCATATTCTGCCGTAAATCAATAGATTTGCGAAAACGTTTTCGCACAATATTTGCTGTTGAG
>JBJERX010000129.1:0-29435 GCA_051882495.1 Huintestinicola sp.
CCGTCGTATTCTATCCACCGTCTTTATCCATAGAACAAATGGTTATTAGTATAAGTCATTTTATCAGTTTCAATGACGATGAGCACATGAAACACCGGCTTATCCGCACTACAGCGGAGAAAACAACAGAATTTGAGAGCTTTGCAAATAGTTAAAAGCATCAGCCCCGACATCTGCACACTGCACGAAGCCGGGGCTGATAATAATTTGCAGGAAAACCGATGCAGATCTCTGACCGTTATGCAGACAAAGCCGAGGTTTTGTCTCAGTATCAGTTCACCCATGTCTTTTGTCCCTTTTCATCGCATGAGTAGGTCCTTCTGCATCTGTCACAGTAAAACAATGTCTCCTTTGAGGGGCTTCCGTACATACAGGTGCTTCCTAACACACTGCATACTGCTCCGCAGCGGGGACATTTCCAGTCAGCCGAAGCTTCCTTTTTATCCTCTGAATCAACGCTCATCACTATTTCTCCTTTTTTCTCAGAAATGAATCTTTATCCCGAAGCTGTGCCTGCAGATGGGACAATCCACATTGTGGCTTCCCTTTTTCCGAGGAAGTCTGAGCCATTTACCGCACTGAGGACATTTTTTGTATACGTTAGTCCTGCAGTCACGGATCATATTTTTTCGGAGCAGGAAAAACTTCTTTGCCTTATCCGCAAGCTGCATATACCGTATATTTTCTGCCTGACGTTTATACAGGTTCCTGGAAAAAAATCTGTACATACTCCATCCGAACAGCAGCCAGATAAGCAGATTGATTATCAGCGAGCCTGCGAACAGATTTACGATGCACAATGCGATATATGTCACCACCTGTGCCCTGTACAGCTGATCTGCTCCGTTTCGTCCGTACATGAATGCTGCAACCTTGTATCTGAATTTTTCCATAGCTACGCTCCTTATCGAATCAGTGCCAATGATGTGATGAATCTGAGTATCATATTGATTATTATGAACCACAGGAATATTTTGCCCAGAGAGAACCGAGGTGTGAATACCACACGGCGGCTTTCATTCTGTATCCTGTAAAGCAGCTCTCTGTAGCTTTCGGAGGAAGGCTCCTTCCTGACTGCGGATTCTGCAAACTCCTGAGCCGTTTTCAGATCGCCCAGACCATAATATGAAGCTGCACAGTAATAATCCCAGCAAGCAGTTCTGAGGGTGCTGTCAAGGCCGTTAAGGTACTGCAAGGCTGCCTCATATCTTCCGGAATTGATATACTCAGCGGCTTTATCAAGAGAATGCTGTCCCCTCTGATATGATTGGAAGCCGCTGAAATATCTTGCAAATTCCTCAAATGCCGAAAAGTCAAAATCTGCATTTGTATATGTGTACCCTGACTGTCGGGATGGCTCACTGTAGGAATAAGCTGACTGCTCTCTGCCTGAGATCCCGCCCTCCTTCAGCTGCTCGTAGGCTGCGTTTACCTCGCTCATTTTCGCCGCCGCTGCCGCATCATCGGGATGCAGGTCGGGATGATACTGCTTCACAAGCTTGCGGTAAGCCTTTTTTATTTCATCATCGGAGGCATTCCTGTCAACTCCGAGAACAGCATAAGGATCAGCCATGTTATCACCTCTTTGTGTACATTGTAGCACTAATTATTATACCCGTCAATACAGTGCTATATTTTTTCAGCTGATTTTCACCTTTAACACATAATTCTAATGTGATCTTAATTTTATGCAAATATTATTCCAGCAATACCGTAAAGGGACCGTCATTAAGCAGACTGACCTTCATATCCGCACCGAATATTCCCATATCCACCTTGTTCACATACCTGCGAAGCTCCTGACAGAAGAATTCGTACAGCGGTTCTGCGGTCTCAGGACGTGCCGCACCTGTAAAGCTGGGACGATATCCGTGACTGCAGTCGGCATACAGTGTAAACTGGGACACGCAGAGTATTTCTCCCCCTACATCTGCAAGGGATAGATTGATCTTGTCATTTTCATCGGAGAATATCCTCAGACCTCCGATCTTCTTTGCTATACGGATGCAGTCTTCCTTCGTATCATCGGGAGAAAAGCCTGCCAGAAGCAGGAATCCGCAGCCGATCTCTCCCACTGTTTTTCCTTCAACCGTTACACTTGCCTCGGTAACTCTCTGAACCAATACTCTCATTTCTTCTGCCTCACTTTTTCAGGGAACCTTTTTCCGCTGCCATGTCCAGAATGCTTTCCATATAGCTCCAAAGCTCCTCCGAACCCTCAGCAATGTGCTTGTTGCGGTCATATACCTGATCGTATCCGATACCATGCTCACGCCAGCTCACACCGTCCTTGGAGTAATTAAGGAGCATGGGCTGCATCCTGTCGATGGCTGCTGCAAATTTAGATTCGGGGGTATTCATAGCCTCAAATTCCTCCCAGAGACTGCGTAGCTCGTCACGCTGGTCATCGGGGAGCATACCGAACAATCTGTCGGCAGCCTTTTCCTCCCGTTCCCGCTTGCTCTCGTAACCCTTTGCATCGTAGCAGTATGTGTCCCCTGCGTCTATCTCAACGATATCGTGGATAAGCACCATTTTCATAACACGCATTACGTCTATATCAGCATTTGCATGTTCTGCAAGTATCATAGCAAACAAAGCAAGGTGAAATGAATGCTCAGCGTCATTTTCCCGACGCTTATACACTTCCTTCTCACCCTTAAATTCACGCATTGATGCTCCTCTGCTTTCATCATTGATGATGTAGGTCTGCCGATAAAGATTCTTCATCCGGTCTGCTTCAAGGAGAAATCCGATCTGTTTTTGAAGTCGTTCATTCATACAATTTTTCCTTTCATGGATATTCCGAAAAAACGGGAGCTTCTCTATGGAAACTCCCGCTATTATTATGCTTTCTTCTTTGCACGTACCTTTTTGCCTATGGAGACCTCAGGCTTTGCATTTTCGGTAACGCATTTTTCTGTGACAGTTACCTTTACCGCTTCCTCATTGGAAGGTATCTCAAACATTGTCTCCATGAGAATTCCTTCAACGATGGCACGGAGACCTCTTGCACCTGTTTTCTGTGCGATTGCCTTTTCAGCGATTGCCGTCAGTGCCTTTTCCTCAAACTCCAGCTCTATGCCGTCATATTCAAACAGCTTCTTGTACTGCTTGACCAGAGCATTCTTAGGTTCGCTGAGTATCCTGACAAGAGCAGCCTCGTCCAGCTCATCAAGAACTGTGATAACAGGAAGTCTGCCCACCAGCTCAGGTACCATACCAAACTTTACAAGGTCATGAGGGGTAACATCCTTGAAAATGTTTGTGTCCTGCTCTGCCTTGCTCTTGATATCCGCACCGAAGCCAAGAGTGGAGGATTCCTTTCTCTTCTTGATAGTCTTTTCAAGTCCGTCAAATGCACCGCCGCAGATGAACAGAATGTTCTTTGTATTTATGTGTAAGCACTCGGAATAGGGATTCTTTCGTCCGCCCTGAGGAGGAACATTTGAAACCGTACCCTCAATTATCTTGAGAAGTGCCTGCTGTACGCCTTCACCGCTTACGTCACGTGTGATGGATGTATTCTCGGATTTTCTTGCGATCTTATCTATCTCGTCGATGTAGATGATACCCTTTTCAGCTGCTTCAATATTGAAATCCGCAGCCTGGATAAGGCGGAGAAGAACGTTCTCAACGTCGTCACCCACATAGCCTGCCTCTGTCAGAGTAGTTGCATCAGCTATTGCAAAGGGAACCTGGAGTATTTTTGCAAGAGTCTGAGCAAGCAGCGTCTTGCCAACACCTGTGGGACCGAGGAGAACAACATTGGACTTCTGGATATCAACATCATCAGCTGTTCCGTCGGAAAGACTGTTTATTCTCTTGTAGTGGTTATATACGGCAACTGCAAGGGATATCTTGGCTGCATCCTGACCGATAACGTACTCATCCAGGATCTTTTTGATCTCGGCGGGCTTAACAAGGTTCAGTGAATCCCCTGCCTTGCCCGGCTTTTTCTTGCCGTCATGCATATCGGGTGAGGGAATATATCCCAGAGCCTCATTATTCATAAGCATCTCATAGCAGTATATAACACATTCATCGCAGATATTAGCAGAGCCTGCAGAGAAAATGTTCTGAACCTCTGTTTCGGATTTTCCGCAGAAGCTGCATCGTTTCAAATTTCTATCGTTTCCTGCCATATGGAATGATCCTTTCTTTTTGTTCTGTAATGCACAATAAGCCCCATCATGGAAGGATAATGGGGCTTTGTATATTATCGGTGGGAAATAACCTTATCGATAAGGCCGTATTCCATTGCCTCTTCGGCAGTCATGTAGTTATCTCTTTCTGTATCACGCTCGATAACGTCAAGAGGCTTTCCTGTGTTCTCGGAAAGTATCCTGTTCAGCTTATCCCTTGTGTGTACCATATGGTCAGAGTGTATCTTGATATCGGTGCACTGACCTGAGATACCGCCGCCTGAGATAAGAGGCTGGTGAATGAGTATCTCCGAATTGGGGAGAGCAAGACGCTTGCCCTTTGTACCTGCGGAAAGCAGGAACGCACCCATTGAAGCAGCCATACCCATGCAGATCGTAGAAACATCACACTTGATGTACTGCATTGTATCATAGATAGCCATTCCCGCAGTAATTACACCGCCGGGGCTGTTGATGTAGAAGGAAATATCCTTCTCGGGGTCCTGTCCCTCCAGGAACAGCATCTGAGCGATGACCAGACTTGCAGTAGTGTTGTTCACATCCTCGGAAAGGATAATAATGCGGTCATTAAGAAGTCTGGAATAGATATCCATGCTTCTTTCGCCTCTGCCGGTCTGCTCTATAACGTATGGTACTAAACTCATGGGAATACCTCCTGACCCGATTGATCTGCGGTTTTTAGAAAGCACTGAATAAATCCGGCATGCAGATTGCGAAGTCAGATTTTTCGTCAGATCGTAACAAAATTTCGCAGGCGGGCTTTCGCCCGGCAAGAAATTTCGGTGCAATATGACGTAAAATATGCAAGCAAGATGCGTACCGAGCCTTCAGGCGTGATTTTTTCAGTGGTTCCTTTGTATTATTACTTGATAACTGCGTTGTCCTTAACGAACTTGGAAGCCTCTGTAACGATAAGATCTTCCTTGATGCTCTCGGGGCTTACAGCGTTCTTGATCTGAGCGGGTGTGAGCTTATACATCTCAGCCATCTTGTTGATCTCAGCCTCAACAGCCTCATCGGAAACTGTGATGTTCTCAAGCTCAGCGATCTTCTCAAGAGCGAGACGGAGCTTGACTGTCTTCTGAGCCTGGTCAGCAAATGTGCCTCTGAATGCAGCCTCATCCATACCTGTAAAGGAGAGGTACATCTTAAGGTCAAGACCCTGCTGGGAAAGACGCATCTCAAACTCTCTAACCAGCTCGTCGATTCTGCTGTCAAACATAACCTGAGGTATCTCAGCGTTCATCTTCTCGATAACTGTATCGAAGATCTTGTTCTCAGCCTCAGTCTCAGCAGACTTTGCTGCGTTCTCTTCAAGCTTTGTTCTGATATCAGCCTTCATCTCGTCAAGTGTATCGAACTCGGATGTATCCTTAGCGAAATCATCATCAAGCTCGGGAAGCTCTGTAGACTTGATCTCGTTGAGCTTGATCTTAAACTCAGCGGGCTTGCCTGCAAGCTCTTCCATCTGATAGTTCTCGGGGAATGTAACGTTTATAGTGAACTCATCGCCTGTGGACTTGCCGATGATCTGCTCCTCAAAGCCGGGGATAAACTGACCGGAACCGATCTTAAGATCGAAGCCGTCTTCCTTACCGCCGTCAAATGCCTTGCCGTCCATAAAGCCCTCGAAGTCGATGTTAACTGTATCGCCGTTCTCAACTGCTCTGTCCTCGATTGTTACGAGACGGCCGTTTCTCTCCTGTATCTTCTTGAGAGCACCGTCAACATCCTCGTCAGTTACAGTCTTGACAGACTTTTCAACTTCTATACCCTTATAATCGGAAATTTCTACTTCGGGCTTAACTGTTGCCTTTACCTTGAATACAACACCCTCTGTCTTGGAAAGAGTTGTAACGTCGATCTCGGGACGTGCAACCAGCTTGAGGTTAGCCTCGTCAATAGCTGCAACAACGATCTCGGGGATAAGCTCGTTTACAGCTTCCTCATAGAAGCACTCTTCACCGTAAAGCTTCTCGATCATCTTTCTGGGAGCCTTGCCCTTACGGAAGCCGGGAACGTTAATCTTGTTCTTCTGCTTGTTGTATACCTTCTGGATTGCAGCTTCAAACTGTGCAGAATCGGCAGCAGCTTCGATCTCGTATACATTTGTTTCGATTTTATTTGTAGATTTTAACATTTAATACATCCTCCAATTTGATAAAGCATATAAAAAGATTATAGCATATTCTATTGATAATTGCTATATGATATTCCCATTTTCTGCATTTTGCACAACATTATAATATTTTGTATGGGCAAAATTGCATATAATCGCTTGAAATCAGCTTAAAATCAATGCCGTCACGCTCTCCGCACACCGCATATCGGAAGGCTTTACCATGAACATGACCGTAAAAGCACCTTGTAATGTTATGCTTATACATAACATCGAGGATGTCATAATTATAGGAATTTGCGTAGATGGGGGGGTAATGCAGGAAAACCAGAGGTATAAGCCCCTCCTTTTCCGCAGAGCATATGGACGCTTCCAGCCTTATGGCTTCACGGGCAAGCACCTTTGCATCCGCAGGCTCACTGTTATCGTTTATCCAGCCTCTTGTGCCGCATATGCCGAACTTTCCGTATGTATAGTGATTATTGTGCAGAATGGAAATCGTATCAAAATTATTTTCCTGAAGAAAGCGGTTCATTTTCGCCATGGTGTTCCACCAGTAGTCATGATTTCCCTTCAGGATGATCTTTCGTCCGCTGAGTTCATTAAGAAATCGGAAATCAGGCAGTGCTTCATTGAAATTCATTGCCCAGGAAATATCTCCGGGGATCACTACCGTATCCTCATCGGAAACGGTATTCTGCCAGTTTTCACGAAGTCTTTCCACGTAATTGTCCCAGCCGCCGAAAACATCCATAGGCTTGTTCACAGCCAGTGAAAGGTGGGTATCACCTATGACAAAAAGCGACATATGAACGCTCCTTTCTCATTGTCTGCCCGGTATCGGTTTACAGACCGAGAGATGTGAGAACAAAATCCTTCATGTCATCCTTACCGATAGAGCCCTTGAAGCGGATCTCCTTATTCTTAAGCTCGGCAAGAGATGCGGGGATATCGTAGCCTGAAAGCTCGTTAAGGCGGTCAACCATAGCAAATTCATCCATATCGGGAGCCTTGCCCTCGATAGCCTCCAGAACAGCATTGCTGAACTTATACGGGCTTGCTGTGGATGCGATAACTGTCTTTGTCATATCGCCTGTAGTCTTCTTGTAATCCTCGTAAACGCATACTGCAACCGCTGTATGTGTATCAAGGGTGTAGGAATACTTATCGAATATCTCCTTGATAGTTTCCTTTGTGCGGACATCGTCGCAGAAGCCTGCAGCGAAATCATCCTTAAGCTTAGCCTTGACATCATCGGAGACCTCGTATCTTCCGCTTGTGTTAAGAGCACCGAACCACTCTCTGATCTGAGCGTCATTCTCGCCGCAGAGGAGATAAAGAAGTCTTTCAAGATTAGATGAAATAAGGATATCCATTGAGGGAGAAACTGTTGTGATGAATTCTCTGTTTCTGTCGTAGATACCTGTATTGATGAAATCTGTAAGAACGTTGTTAGCGTTGGAAGCACAGATAAGCTTGTTTACGGGCATACCCATATTCTTTGCATAGAATGCAGCCAGGATATTGCCGAAATTTCCTGTAGGAACAACAATATTTATCTTCTCTCCTGCCTTGATCTGCTCATCCTTAACAAGCTCGGCATATGTGGAGATGTAGTAGATTATCTGAGGAGCAAGACGTCCCCAGTTGATGGAATTTGCTGAGGAGAACATCATGCCGCCCTCTGACAGTGTGTTCTTGATCTCAGGGTCAGTGAATATCTTCTTGACACCTGTCTGGCAGTCGTCAAAGTTGCCGTCAAGTGCACATACAGTAACGTTTTCACCGCTCTGTGTAGCCATCTGACGCTTCTGCATTGCAGAAACGCCGTCCTGAGGATAGAATACCATAATGGATGTACCCTCAACATCGGCAAAGCCTTCAAGGGCAGCCTTCCCCGTATCTCCCGATGTAGCTACCAGGATAACTACCTTCTTGTTCATATTGATCTTTTTAAGAGAGGTTGTGAGCAGATAAGGGAGTATCTGGAGAGCCATATCCTTGAATGCGCAGGTAGGACCGTGCCAAAGCTCCAGAACGTAGGTACCGTCAAAAAGGTGGGATATCTCGGTGATATCAGCAGATGCAAAGCTCTTGTCATTATAAGCACTTTCTGTGCAGTATTTCAGCGCGGCATCGGTAAAATCGGTAAGGAACTTGGAGAAAACATAAGCTGCTCTTTCAGCGTAGCTCATGCTGCCCAGCTTAACGATCTCGTCCATTGAAATTGAAGGTATCTCGGAGGGAACGAAAAGTCCACCGTCAGCAGAGATCCCCTGTACGATAGCTTCAGCAGCACTAATCTGCACGCTGCTGTCACGGGTGCTTTTATAATACATAATTATCATCCTTTTCCGAGAAGCACCGAGTGCATTCTCTTAATTATATTTTATCCATAGAATAAGGGAATCCCTGAATAGATACGGCTAAAGTCTTCCCAACCTACAGAATAAATTCATCGTTAGGTGCCTGGTATGCATTGTCATAGTATCTGAGCTTAACGGGTCTGCCCTCACGGACAATTACCTCCGATACGTCAAAACGGGGCTGGAGTCCGCAGCCGCTGCGGTAAAGGTATTCCTGAGCCGCACGGATAACAAGCCGGCGTTTCCGCCGTCCCACAGCTTCGCTCCCCGATGCGATCGCGGAAGTATTTCTTGTCTTGACCTCCACAAATGCGATGATATCATCCTTTGATGCGATGATATCTATCTCGCCCCCACGGATACGGAAATTCCGACGGAGTATCTCATAGCCTGCTTTCGTGAGATAATACGCTGTCAGCTCCTCGCCTATCCTGCCCGTATTATATGAAGTATCATTACTCTGATTTTGCAGCATAGTATTTTTTCAGGAAGGAGGGACGATGTATGGGAGATTCACCGTACTTGTCCAGCATTTCATAATGCAGCTTTGTTCCGTAGCCCTTGTGACGTTCAAACTGCCATTGAGGGTACTGCTCTGCCATTTTCATCATATATCTGTCACGGCTGACCTTTGCAAGGATAGAAGCTGCGGCAATGCTTGCCGAGGTCCCGTCACCCTTCACCACTGCATTTGCAGGGACGCCCAGGTCGGGAACGATGCTTCCGTCCACAAGAGCATGCCCGGGAACGATCCCCAGTCCCTCTACAGCTCGTCTCATAGCAAGAAAAGCCGCATTCAGTATATTGTACATCTCTATCTCGTCCACCGATGCAGATGCGATACAATATGCCTTAGCCTTTGATGTTATTTCATCAAAGAGAGCCTCACGCTTTTTCTCCGTAAGCTTTTTGCTGTCGTTAAGACCGTCTATCACAACGCCCTCATCGAAAATAACAGCGGCAGCATATACATCACCTGCAAGAGGTCCCCGCCCCGCTTCGTCAACGCCGCAGAAGACTCCGAATTCGTTCCTTACGGCACTGTCGTAACCGAACAGATCGGGGGCTTCCTTTTTTTCACGGACTGCCATAGCTATCTGTCCTTTCGGTCAATTTATTGAGATATCATCGGGAAGCTCAAGGGTTATCCGTCCCAGCTTTCCGCTTCGGAATTCATCCAGAACGGTCAGAGCGGCTCTTTCGGTGTTTATCTCACCGCCTGAGATAAGCATTCCTCTTGCCTTGCCTACACGCTGAAGAAGCTCGTAGCCCTCTGCACAGCCGCCCATCATCTCGTCATCATCCTCGGATTCGGGAAGCTCCAGGCTGATCTTATATCGTTCCTTAAGATTGTCGGGAGCTATCTCCCTGAGACAGAGGAGCAGTCTGCACGCCAGAAGCTCGGTATCCACAACGTCATCCTTAACGGCACCTGTGAACGCAAGCTTTTCGCCTACGGACATATCCTCAAACTTAGGCCAGAGCACGCCGGGCATATCCAGCAGCTCAATGCCGTTTTCCAGCATGACCCACTGCTTATCCCTTGTTACGCCGGGTCTGTCCTCAACCTTTGCCTTTTTCTGCCCTGCCATACGGTTGATAAAGGATGATTTACCCGCATTGGGGATACCCACAACCATAAGGTGGAGCACTCTTCCTGTCATACCCTTGGCATTGTATTTTGCTATAACTTCTGCAAGGACTTCCTTTACGGCGGGGATAAACTTATTAAGTCCCCGTCCGCTGCGGCAGTCAGCGGCGATAGCCTTGACTCCCTCCTTGCGGAAATATTCTATCCACGCCTGATTTGCACCTTCATCGGCAGCGTCGCACTTATTGAGGATAACTATCCTGGGTTTGCCGCAGATAAGTGTGTTCAGATCGGGATTCCTGCTTGCAAATGGGACCCTTGCGTCAATGACCTCAACAACTGCGTCCACCATAGGAAGATACTTTTCTATCATCCGCTTGGTCTTGGTCATATGACCCGGGAACCACTGTATTGACGGTGCTTCATTCATAATTTAGTACCATCCCTTTAACCTAAAAGAAGGAAAGCAAACGAAAGCTGATCCCGTCTGTCTTTCCTCCTCCGAAATCTTATGCTCTCACGCTGCACGCAAGAGTTTTATTCTACAGCACCGATCCTGTCCAGAGGCCAGAATCTGAATACGACCTTACCCATAACGTCATCCACAGGGACAAATCCCACAACAGAGCTGCGGCTGTCCAGAGAATTCATACGATTGTCGCCCATAACGAATATGCAGTTCTCGGGCACCGTTACGGGATAATCATGTCCATCCTCGTCACGCTTAGTAAGCTCAAGGATATAATCCTCCTGGAGAACTGTTCCGTCAACCTTGACCTCGCCTGTATCAAAGTTGATATCCACCTGCTGACCCTCTGTAGCAATAACACGCTTAACGATAGCCTTGCCCAGTCCTCGGCTGTCAACGATAACGATATCTCCTTTTTCGGGAGTATAGAACAGGTGATTTACAATAAGCCTTTCTCCGTTCTGAAGAGTGGGCAGCATGGAATCACCGTCAACGTTAGCCTGTCTGAGCAGGAATGTGAAGAAAAGTATTACCGCAAAAAAAGCAAAAATAATAGTTTCGACCCATTCAAGGATCTCGTCATAGGCACTGCCATTTTCCTTTTCCTTATCGGCGTCAAGTGCTTCGTAATTGATCTGATACTTAGCCATATCGGTCATTCCTTTCTGATTTAGATGGAAACCTGCCGCAGCGGATACCTATATTGATTCATCGGATGCTCCGATGTCCGTTACTATAGCAAAAAAGGGACCTGAAAGTCCCTGCAGACGACCGCCGTAACCGAAATTAACATGATGTGACTACGACCTGAGGGCCGTATATCACATCAAAGGGAGCCTCGTTTATGCAATGCTTCCCAAATATAATTTCGCTGTTCCGCACAGTCATATGAAAGGAGGTTTTCATCCTTTCAATATTCGGTTTTCTCGGATCAGTCGATCTGCTCCTTAACCTTAGCAGCCTTACCAACTCTGTCACGGAGGTAGTAGAGCTTGCTTCTTCTAACCTTACCGTGTCTGATAACCTCTACCTTGTCAACAACAGGAGAGTGAACAGGGAAAACTCTTTCAATGCCGCAGCCGTGTGCTACACGTCTTACTGTGAAAGTTTCCTGGATATCACCGTGTCTCTTAGCGATAACTGTACCCTCGAAAATCTGGATTCTGTACTTCTCGCCTTCCTTGATCTTTACGTGTACCTTTACAGTATCACCGACTTCGAAAGCGGGAACTTCTGCCTTAAGGCTGGGATTGCTGATGATCTTGAGTGCGTCCATTTTAATATCCTCCTAAAATTCAAGACATTCATTCCATACCCGTTTATCGGAAAACCGTGCAACAGACAAAGCACGGCGTATGCAGCGGACTGTCCTTTTAATGTCTGCATGCGTATTGCATACACGCATTACTCTCGCCCGAAAAATGCACTGTAAATCTCAACAGGGCATAGTTAGGCGGATTCTAAATGCTTATTTATTCTATCACACTTTCGTCGAAATTGCAAGGGATTTTTACTTTTTTTAAAATTTATGTAGATTACGAAAATTTTGAACCATCCTTACAAAGTATATTTGTACGTTTTGTACAAATATACTCAATATTAACATTATTCTCGGCTGCAAATCTCAGGAATGCCTCCGCGAACAGAGATGCATTGAGGGTCATTTCAATGCCTGCGGGAAGCCTTACCGTGATATGTGCCGCTCCGTCACGGAAGACTGACTCTCGTATATCTGTATAGGGTCTGATATCCACCTCTGTTTCTCCCTTTTTCTTAGAGAATTTCATGACCCTGATAACCTCCTGAGCCATAAAGCTCTCAACAAGCTCGCTGATGTCCTCTGTTCCCGCAAATGCGATATCATACTCGGCAAAGCCAAGCTCCTTGATGTTATTCCTCGGATAGAAGCAGTCCATAATATGCAGCCCATCGGGAAGCACTGCATTAAGACGATCCCTGATCTCATCAACGGAAACATCCTCCACCACAGCCAGATCCATAGGCTCGCATTCGCTTTCCACCCCCAGGGAAAGTGCCAGAGGGAAATTCAGGTATATCCTGGGATTGAACCCCTCGGTGTACCATACGGGAAGCCCCGAACGCTTCAGCGACCGCTGCATAACACGCATCAGGTCAAGGTGGGATATATAGACCGCTCTCCCCTGCTTGGCAAAAACTGCTCTTACGTTTACCTTATTCATACGCCTGTGCCCTCCGTTACTCTGCACGCTTTACCGGTACATCTGCTGATACCGCAGCCGGAGCATTTCTCACGGCAGTTTGGTGTTGTGAGGGATTGATGTGCCTTCTTGTTCTCACGGATAAGAAAGTCCTTGGATACCATATAATCAAGATGCTGCCAGGGAGTCATTTCCTCATAGGATGCGGGACGGTGGGCATAGAAATCTATGTCCGTGTCTGTCTCCTCAAAGGCCTCCATCCATGTATCGAATTTATACAGCTCATCCCATCCGTCAAACCTGCAGCCCTTTCTCCATGCCGCCTCTATCACCCTGCCCATCCGTCTGTCACCCTTTGCAAGAGCTGCCTCAAGGACACTTATCTTATAATTATGATAGCTTACAGTGATATATTTCTTCCCTCTTACGCTGTCAAGGAGCAGCTTCTGACGTCTGTTTATCTCCTCACGTGTTATCTGGGCCTCGAATTCAAAGGGAGTAAAGGGCTTGGGTACAAATGTGGCACAGCTTATGGATATGCTCAGCCGCTGTCCCTTGGGTCTGTCGGGCATCTGATAGAACACATCCGCAATTCTCACTGCCAGGTCTGCTATTCCCACAATATCCTCGTCACGTTCGTCGGGAAGTCCCAGCATGAAATACAGCTTGACACTTGTATATCCCCCGGAAAAGGCTGTACGGCAGGCGGACATTATCTCCTCCTCGGTAATGTTCTTGTTGATAACGTCCCTGAGCCGCTGAGTTCCCGCTTCGGGAGCAAATGTCAGTCCGCTCTTACGCACCTTGCTCAGCTGTTCCATCAGTTCCTTGCTGAAACGGTCCATTCTCATAGAGGGCAGAGCAAGATTGATCTTCTCGCCCTCCGTATATTCGGTCATTTTTACAAGCATATTCTCAATATCGGAGAAGTCGCTTGTGCTGAGAGAAGCAAGAGAAAGCTCCTCATAGCCTGTAGATTCGCATATATTCTTAGCCTGTCTGCATACGGTGTCGGTGGATTTCTCACGGAATGGACGGTAAATGAAGCCCGCCTGACAGAATCTGCAGCCCCGTATGCACCCTCGAAGCACCTCCACAACTCCTCTGTCGTGAACGATCTCCGTAAATGGAACAACAAAGCTCTCGGGATAATACACGCTGTCAAGATCGCTGATAATACGCTTTCTTACCGTTTCAGGTACATTTTCCCTGTTGGGCTTCATGCTGACGATAACTCCGTCACTGCCGTATTCGGGGGTGTAGAATGCGGGAACATATATGCCCTCAATACCTGCGGCAGCTTCAAGGAAGCTTTCTTTTGAATACGAGCCGTTTTTCTTCATCTGCTCATAAAGCTCCATCAGCTCGATATTTACTTCCTCCCCCTCACCGATAATGAACAGGTCAATAAAATCGCAGAGAGGCTCGGGATTGCATACACATGGTCCTCCTGCAGCAACTATGGGATATTCGTCTCCCCTGTCGCTGCTTTTCACGGGAAGCCCCGCAAGGTCAAGCATATTAAGGATATTTGTGTAGCACAGCTCATACTGCACCGTAAAACCGATAAAATCAAACTCCTTGATGGGGTCAAGGCTTTCCAGACCGTAGAGAGGGATACTTTCCTGACGCATGTACTCCTCAAAATCGGGCCATGGAGCAAAAACACGCTCACACCACCAGTTTTCACGGCGGTTTTTCAGAGAATAAAGTATCTTCATTCCGATGTGAGACATTCCCACGTCATAGGAATCGGGAAAGCAGAATGCAAAGCGGACATCCACCTTGTCTCTGTCCTTAACAACACTGTTAAGCTCGCCGCCGATATAGCGGGCAGGATTCTTAACTTTAAGAAGCCCCTTTTCTATCTTCCTTTTCATTTCAACGTTTACCATTCAGACATTCCCCTTGCTGTTCTCTGCCAGCTGAGGCAGCATATTTAATATAGTTCTCACAACGCCGTTATCGTCGTTTGAGGGTGCTGTGTAATTTGCAGCGGCAATAAGGTCGGGATGTCCGTTCTCCATAGCAAAGCTGTATTTGCATGCGGACATCATTTCAAGGTCATTGAGATAATCGCCGAACACCATAGCTTCATCGAAGCCTATCCCCTGCTGCTTCATGAGATTTCTGACCGCACTTCCCTTGTTTACGTGAAGAGCAACAATATCCACCCATCTGTCACCGGAGAGGATAACGTTAAAGCTCGGTTCAAGCTCACGGATAATTGGATATGCCCGTTTTTCCGCAATTGGGTCGCAGACGGCTATTTTCAGAATATCACACCTGATATCCTCAAAGGAAGCTATGCTTTCAAGCCTGCCGCAGAAGCGGGATGCATACTCATAAAATTCCGGACGTGAGGAGAGTACATATGCCGTATCCGCAGCCGACAGAAGCACATTCACCTCGTCATCTACCCTGCTTATCTCCTCAGCCATGCGGAGGACATCGGGAAAGGGCATAGGGTCGGAGTATATCATCCTGCCCTTTTCAAATGCGGCACCGCCGTTTTCGCAGATAACGGTCATTTCGTCTATAACGGGCTGAAAAACCGATGCAACACCGGGGTACTGTCTTCCCGAAGCGGCAGCAAAGGTAATCCCCGCCCTTTTCATTTTTCTTACAAGGTCAAAAAAACCTTCCGGAAGCTTCTTTTCGCTGTCCAGTAACGTTCCGTCAAGATCGGCGGCTATAAATTTTATCATGGAGTACATTTTTCCTTTCGGGGACTATAATTATAATCGGGGTTTACAATCATTATACCATATCTCGCAGAACATTTCAACCGTTTTTGCAGCAGTGAAAATTATTCCTTAATATATGATTGACATATCATCTTACACATGGTAGAATTATATCATAATTCAGATAAAGGAGCTTGCAAAAATGAAATTACGATACCGTACCTTATCCGCTGTTATGGCGGCGATCATATCCTTATCCGCAGTTACGCCGGTCGTTTCTGCCGACTGGGAGGAGACCTCCTCGGGCATCAGCTATATCAATGAGGAGACCGGCAAAAAGGTCACAGGCTGGCAGACCATTGACGGAGCAAAGTATTATTTCACCAAGAAGGGCATTGCCGTTACCGGATGGAAAACTATCGGCGAAAGCAAGTATTATTTCCTGAAATCAAAAAAGGGAAAAATGGCTACCGGCTGGGTGAAGATCGGCGGAGATAAATACTATTTCGGCAAGGACGGAAAAATGCGGACAGGTCTGCGGAAGATAGGAGGCAGCGTTTATTATTTCTATGCAGAGGGCAAAATGTGCGTCAGCAAGACTGTTAAAATAAACGGCAAAAAATACACCTTTGGTTCCGACGGAAAGCAGGTCACCGGTTCGGACAGCACCAAGCTCTATGAACCATTCAATAACCTGAAATGGGGAATGTCAGAAAAGCAGATACTGAAAAAGCTTGACCCCGACAGCTATTACACAGCGGACAAATATCTTTATGTGAAGAAAAGCGAGTCCGGGACGGATATGGATTACTATATCATTACCGACAAGGGATTACAGGCTTACGGCGTTATCAAGGAGAAGAACAGCAAGAACATAAAGCTTCTGAAAGCCTGCTTCACCGATGCAGGCTGGACTGAGGAGCTTAGTACGGAAAAGGATGGAAATACAGGCTATATGTTCGCCAAGGACGGGAAATACGGCATGGTGATGTACAACGAAACACAGGTCATGACAATGATACTTTCGGATGATATCAACGCAGCAATTGCCAAAGGCGATATTGATCCTATCAATTCCTTATCCTGAGCATTGAACCGCTGAATAACACAAACTCCCCCACAGCTCACACATGATGTGAACTGCGGGGGTGCTTTGTTTATCCGAAGATCGGATTTATTCGTATCTCAGTGCCTCAATGGGGTCAAGCTTTGCTGCTCTGTTGGCAGGATAATATCCGAAGAATATTCCTATTGCCATTGAGAAGCTTACTGCAAGTATTATGGAGGACAATGAGGGAGGTGCAGAGGTTCCTACAATAATTCCCGCAAGATTTCCAAGAAGGATGCCTAAAACGATACCGATTATACCGCCGATAAGACAAATAATAATGGATTCAATGATAAACTGCAGTCTTATTGCAGAATTCGGTGCTCCCAGAGCCTTACGCACACCTATCTCACGGGTACGCTCGGTTACGGACACAAGCATGATATTCATTACGCCGATGCCGCCTACCAGCAATGATATTCCCGCTATGATAGAAATTACAAGCTGCAGTATTCCAAGCACCTGATCTATCATCTCCATCTGTGATTCCATTGTCTGATATCTGATCTCCAGGGAGTCATTATCATGGTAATATCTGTTGTTCATGTAGTCACTGATATTCATGCAGAAGGTCTCCGCATTAACGCCGACCTTGGTATTTGCATAGAAATACCAGAAGGTGTCGTCGTTGGAGCCCATGATCCTGTTGAAGGTCGTGTAGGGAATGTATATCTCACTGTTCCAGTCCTCGCCCATGGCTGAAGCCATTGACGCCATAATGCTTGGCAGCTGATACTGATATGTTCCCACAACGGTAAAGTCCTGCATGAATACTCCCGAAAAAGTAACTGTGATAGTTTTTCCGAGAGCGCCTCTTTCCGAACCGAATATCTTTTTTGCCTGCCTGTCGGAGATAACGCACACGTTTCTTATCATTTCGCAGTCCTTGTCCGAGATGTATCTTCCTGCGATGACCTTGGTCATACTCTGCTTGATATAGCCGGGGTTTACACCGTATACGTTAGCGTCATATTCCTTTTTGCGTATACGCATAGTTCCGGGGTTACTGCCCGAATTGATAGCAATAGCATCAATATCCTCTGCGAATCTCTCCTCAATATCCTTTATCATATCATTGGTTATCAGATCTGTGTCCATGTAATAGTCACGGACAGCATCCTCCTTGAAATCTACCAAAAAGGCTACCAGATTTGAACCGCCCTGGGAGTTGAAGATGTCCATAACGCTTGCTTCAACAATGCTTCCCAGAGTGCTGATGGCAATTACCGAGCTGATACCGATGATGATACCAAGCATTGTGAGAAAGGAACGCATCTTATTGGAGCGGAGACCGTTCAGAGCTACCAGAATGTTTTCCCAGAATGTCATGTAGTCTCCTCCTTCCGTCTGCCGCTGTCATTGATTATGTTTCCGTCGGAAATGGTTATCACTCTGTCTGTTTCCGAAGCAAGCTCATTGTTATGAGTAATGAGGACGATGGTTACGCCCTTCTCCTCATGGAGCTTGTGAAACAGATCCATTACCAGACGGCCTGTTTTTGAATCAAGAGCACCTGTAGGCTCATCTGCAAGAATGATAGCAGGATCGTTCGCCATGGCACGTGCAATAGCGATACGCTGCTTCTGACCGCCCGATAGCTCATTGGGCATATGTCCTGCTCTGTCACTCATCTCAACGATCTCAAGAAGCTCCTCAGCTCGTCTGCGTCTTTCCTTTGCAGGAACGCCTGCATAGAGCATAGGAAGCTCGATATTTTTCAGAGCGGAGGTTCTGGCAATAAGATTGAAGGTCTGGAAAACGAAGCCTATCTTCTTATTGCGGATAGCGGAAAGCTCCTTGTCGGAGGCTGCGGATATATTTACTCCGTCCAGATAATAGCTGCCCGATGTGGGACGGTCAAGAGCACCGATGATATTCATTAATGTGGATTTGCCCGAACCTGACTGTCCAACGATGGAGACAAATTCGCCTTTGGGAACATTGAAGGTCATTCCATGGAGTATCTCAAGCTCGTTGGGAGTACCGGTGTAAAAGCTCTTGACTATATTGCTTGCCGATATCATATACTGTCCTGCGTTTGCCGCAGGAGTGTTATTGGTCATAGTCATATTCCTTTCACCCTCGGGTTACTGCTGTGCCACTGCCTGTGCAAGCTCGTTCTGAACTAATACAATACCGCCGTCTGTGCAGTCTCCTGCATTGTTGATGATAGACATTCCCTCTGTAAGCTCGGGAGCGGATATCTCAACCTCCGCATCGCTTTCAAAGCCTGTTTCAACCAATATCCTCTTAGCAGTTGCAGTTCCCGGATTGAGTGACTCAGTTGTGTAAATGCAGGTGGTACCGTCAGATTCTTCTACCAGTGCATCATATCCTACTGCAAAAACATTTTCCGCACTGCCTGTTACAGCAGTCATCTTGCCTGTCATACCTATAAGCATTCCGCTGTCGGATGTTCCGTGGATAAGGACCTCGATGCTGAATGAGGATGTTCCGTCGCTCTTTC
Organism: Huintestinicola sp.; assembly: GCA_051882495.1. Classification (GTDB taxonomy): domain Bacteria; phylum Bacillota; class Clostridia; order Oscillospirales; family Ruminococcaceae; genus Huintestinicola. Next base: position 19,154 of record JBJERX010000129.1, read on the forward strand.
CGTCCATACCCTTTACAGCAGCAGGATATATCTTTGAGATAACACCGTCAAATTCCCTGTCACCAATAGCGGGAGCCATTACCTTAACATCAAGTCCCTCTTTGAGATTTCCTACATTATATTCCTTGACTGTAGCAGTAAGCTTGAGATTTTCCGTATCCTCGATGATGAACAGTGTTCCTGTAGCGGGAGAATCCTCTGTTACGTTCACAGCTGTTACAACACCGTCGCAGGGAGCCTTGATAACTGCGTCATCAAGCTTCTTCATAAGTATCTCAAGGGAGATAGCGGCGGGATCATTTTCGGAGATAAGCTTCTGTCTGTCTGCTTCTGCCTTAAGCTTTGCAATGGTAGATTCAGCGTCCTTCACTGCAAGGTTATATGCCACTCTTGCATCATCTACTGCGTCCTGTGCGTCATCTACCGCTGTTTTGTAATCCTTAAGGGATATCTCATTGCCGTTTTCCACGAGATCAAGAGTTTTTTTCGCATTTTCAAGATTAGCCTTTGCTCTTTCAAGAGAACGAAGAAGCTGTGTGATCTTAGTATTGTGTCCTGCGTCGATGTCAGCCTTAGCCTTCGTGTACTTTTCCAGGAGGCTCTCATAATTCTCCTTGATGCTCTCGGCGTCAGTCTTAGCTTCAAGCTCTGCGATCTTTGCCTGGAGCGTCTCCACTCTCCTCTTTGCTTCTGCAAGATCAGCTTCGCTTACATCACTGCTTCCGAAAGAAACGAGGGATGCGAGATAATTATAATTCTCAAGAGCCATTTCATATGATTTTCTTGCGTCTGTAAGAGCCTTGTTGTTTGCAGTGGAATATCTCTGATCGTAAGCCTTCTTGGCATCCTCATAGGCTTCCTTCAGATCATTGATATCGCTGTAATCCTCATTTTCCTTATCGGACTTTGCCTCGTCATAATCAGACTGAGCATATTCCAGCTCCTTTTCAGCACTTTCCAGAGCCGCCTTTGCATTCACAAGCTGGCTGTCCTTGTCGCTTCCTGCTATATCCGTCTGATCGTTGTATCTTTCCTGTGCTTTTTTAAGAGCATCCTCGGCGGAATCAAGAGCAAGCTTCGCACTTCTTACGGGAGCATATGTACCGTCGTTATACTGAGCAAGAGTATCATTATAGTTCTTTTCCGCATCAGAAAGCGAATACTCCGTGTTGATGCTGGATGAATCATTGGATGCCTGCTGCTGAGCGATCTGATCACGGAGATCATCTGTATTAAGCGTACAGAGGACATCACCCTTCTTTACCTTGTCCCCTACTTCAACACTGATATTGTCAACCGTGTAGCCCAGGCTGGAAGTAACGCTTCTGAATGTCTGGCTTTCGACGATACCGCTTACAGAAACGGTATTCCGGATATCCTTCTTTTCCAGCTCACTTGTTGTGACCATCTGCATGCTTGACATCATCTTTGCACTGCTGACAACCGAGATAATGATTACAGCAAGCACTGCAAGAACCGCAACAATAATGATTATCTTTACGATCCTGCTGCCCTTCTTCTTTTCCTTTGTCATAGATTGATTTCCTTTCGTAAAAAAATATGTCGGTAAACTGATATGATAATTTTTACTGCAGATACAGATTATCATATCTCTATTAAAAATCATTTTATCCCGCATTAAAATCAGATTAAAATCCGGAAGTCATGATCTTTATGCGAAAATTTCTATTCTTTCTTCTTCACAAGCTCAGACAGCTGATGAAGTGCATCTTCAGCGGAGAAGCCCAGTCTTTCCATCCGTGAAAGATAACTTGATATTTCCCGTTCGGCAAGCTCTGTTTTCAGACAAGAAAGCCGTTCCGGATCATTGGTCACATATCTGCCGCTGGTACGCTGTGAGAAAACAAGTCCCTTACGCTCAAGCTCTGTAAATGCCTTCTGCATAGTATTGGGATTAACGTTAGCCTGAGCTGCCAGCTCTCTGACAGAGCTTAGCTTCTGTCCCGGAGACAGAAAACCGGATGCGATATCGCTTTCCACCTGAGCTATGATCTGAATATATATAGGAATATCCTGAGAAAACTTCCAGAGCAACTCCTTACCCCCATCGCTGTATGATTGTATCATTAGGATAATACAATCATACAGTTTTTATATAAAAATGTCAATATAATTAATAACAAACATATTATATCTATGGCATGACATTTTGTGGTATTTTACCTAAAGGCAAAGGGACTGCCGCACATCAGCAGCAGTCCCTTTGAAATTATATGCAGTTCATACTAATCTATGGATAAAGACGATGGATAGAATACGACGGGGTCAAGGGAGTTTGACGCAGAGTGGGCGTATTATAGCCGCCGTATTTTAAACATAGGTTAATTGGTTACTAGTATCAATTATTTAACAGCTGCAATAAGTGCATCTGTTCTGTCTGTCTTTTCCCAGGCAACTCCCAGATCCTCACGGCCCATATGACCGTAAGCAGCAAGCTTTCTGTACTGAGGCTTTCTCAGCTCAAGATCCTTGATGATAGCTGCGGGAGTAAGATCGAATACCTTGTCAACCGCTTCAGCAAGCTTTTCATCGCTTACCTTGCCTGTACCGAAGGAGTCAACCATTATAGATACTGGCTTGGCTACACCGATAGCGTATGCAAGCTCAACCTCGCACTTATCAGCAAGACCTGCTGCTACGATATTCTTTGCAACGTATCTTGCAGCATAAGCGGCACTTCTGTCAACCTTTGTGGGATCCTTGCCGGAAAATGCTCCGCCGCCGTGACGTGCATATCCGCCGTATGTATCAACGATGATCTTTCTTCCTGTGAGGCCGCTGTCACCCTGAGGACCGCCGATAACAAAACGTCCTGTGGGGTTAACAAAATACCTTGTATCAACAAGCAGCTCAGCGGGAACTACAGCCTTGATGACCTTTTCAATGATATCATTTCTTATTCTTTCAAGTGAGACCTCATCGGCATGCTGTGAGGAAACAACTATAGTATCAACTCTTACCGGCTTGCCGTCCTCATATTCAACTGTGACCTGTGTCTTTCCGTCGGGACGGAGATAAGGGAGAACTCCTGTCTTTCTTGCCTCAGTAAGCTTCTTTGCAAGCTTATGAGCAAGAGAGATAGGGAGAGGCATAAGCTCGGGAGTCTCATTGCATGCGTAGCCGAACATCATACCCTGGTCGCCTGCTCCTGTCTGTGTATCATCGGCAGAATCGCCGTCCTTGTGCTCCAGAGCCTCGTCAACACCCATAGCAATATCCGCAGACTGCTCATCAATAGATGTAACAACGGAGCATGTATGTCCGTCAAAGCCGTACTTTGCACGGTCGTAGCCGATGTCGATAACCACCTGTCTTACGATCTTAGGGATATCAACATAGCAGGACGTGGATATCTCGCCCATGCACATTACAAGACCTGTAGTTGTGCAGGTCTCGCAGGCAACACGTCCCATAGGGTCCTGCTCCAGGATAGCGTCAAGGACTGCATCGGAGATCTGGTCGCAGATCTTATCGGGATGTCCCTCAGTTACGGATTCGGAAGTAAAAAGCATTTTTGACATTCGTATCTTTCCTTTCAACAACATTATAGTATTGCGGCTGTCAACCAATAAAGCCTGAAAAAGGGGCACCCGCTTAACGGATGCCCCTTGAAGATCTGTGAATAAAAATTCACCTCATCTTTCGGAATTTTCATTCCGCAGGAATTAGCACCTTGCATATGTGCTTTCGCAGCACATTCAGGTTGCCGGGCTTCACAGGACCAGTTCCTCCGCCACTCTTGATAAGGCTCTATTAAGTTGAATTTATTATATCATACACACAGGGTATTTGTCAATATATCTGCGGGATTTTTTTATGAGCCGAAGGATCATCCTGTCAAGAGATGCTGCTCGCTTTCGGGAGATTCTATTTAATCTGTATTAGATTAATTTAATCTCGTTATTAATCAAAGAATTAAAATATTTATGAACATTACTATAATTTTGTATTAAATCCCGAACTTTTCCTATATCATCCCGTTAAAGTACAAACAGAAATGCTTCAACTAAAACGTTTAAAATCAGGTCAAAAGAATAAAAGATTGACTAAATGAACAAAAAATAGTCAATATTTGTGCAGTATACATAAAATTAAATGACGTAAACTGTATTATTTGCAATGTATTGACAAGTTTAAAAAAATTTGCTATAGTGTAATTACGATAAAGAACCGAACGCGGGACTGAATACGTAACGCGTAAATTAATAATTGAAAGGCGGAATAACCAATGAAAACTCAGATCATCAACGGTACAAAGCTTCCAAACATTCCCTGGATGGACAAGCCCGAGGGCTGCAGAGATGTAGTTTGGCGTTACAACGCTAACCCCATCATCAAGAGAGATCACATCATGGTAAAGAAGGCTAACGGCTACAGAGAGCCTTCCAACTCTATCTTCAACAGCTCCGTAGTTCCTTTTGAAAAGGGCGACTACAAGTTCGCAGGCGTTTTCCGTGTTGACGACAGAGAGCGTAACATGGAGCTTCACGTTGGCTTCTCCAAGGACGGTATCAACTGGGATATCAACGAGGAAAGGATCCACTTTGAATGCGACATTCCCGAGGTTGGTCAGTGGCAGTACGGCTACGACCCCAGAGTCTGCAAGCTTGAGGGCGAGGACAGATACATTGTTACATGGTGCAACGCTTACGGCTGGAAGCCTACTATCGGCATTGCGATCACAGAGGATTTCGTTACTTTCAAGCAGCTTGAAAACTCCTACCTCCCCTTCAACAGAAATGGTGTTATGTTCCCAAGAAAGATCAACGGCATGTACATGATGATGAGCCGTCCTTCCGACAGCGGTCACACACCTTTCGGCGATATGTTCATCAGCCAGTCTCCCGACCTCACATTCTGGGGCAAGCACAGACACGTAATGGGTCCCTCCAAGGGCTGGGAATCCACAAAGATGGGTGCAGGTCCTATTCCTATCGAGACAGACCGCGGCTGGCTCATTTTCTACCACGGCGTACTTACATCCTGCAACGGCTACGTTTACAGCTTCTCTGCTGCTCTCCTGGACAAGGATGAGCCCTGGAAGGTTCTTAAGAGAGGTGCTTCCTACCTTCTCAGCCCTCAGGAGTACTACGAGCTCGTTGGTGATACAGACGCAGTTACATTCCCCTGTGCTAACCTCGTTGACGCCGAGACAGGCAGGATCTGCATCTACTACGGCTGTGCTGATACATGCACTGCTCTCGCATTCACAACTGTTGATGATGTTATGGACTTCCTTGACAACAACAGCCAGGTTTGATGATTTAAACATTTCAGCATCCCACGGTCTGCTTATGCAGACTGTGGGATTTTGTGCATATGAAAGGAATACAAGCTTATGGAAATAAGACCTCAGCTTCATCAGTTCACCGAGTATGTTCCCGAGATAAACTACAGCTTCAATCAGTATCTGCTGGTGAATTCAGCTCCTGCACTGATAAGCACGGGAACTCTCGCTCAGGCGGAAAGGATATTGCCCGAAATACGTGAGATACTTGGAGACAGAATGCTTTCATTTATTATTATTTCACACTTTGAGGGGGATGAATGCGGCGGACTGTCTGCCGTTCTCAGAGAATATCCCCATGCGGAAATCATATGCTCGGAAATGACAGCTCGCAATCTTCCCGCATTCGGTTTCAGCTGCGGCATCAGAACAGTATCCTCCTCCGAAAGCATACAAGGCAAGGACTATGAATACACATTTATAGACTACCCCGGGGAGGTGCACTTCGGCTGCGGTATTATCCCATTCGAGAAAACCGGCAGGATAATATTTTCTTCCGACCTTTTTTCAAGCTTCGGAGACACCCATGGAAAAATACAGTCCGCCTCATGGGAGCAGGCTGTACGCTCGGTCACAGAAAAGATGGCAGGAAACGAAATGGATCTTGCTCAGCTCCGAAAGGCTCTTTTTGATATCATGCCTGAATTTGCGGCTGTGGGTCACGGATATTGTCTTGAAATAATACAGGATGTCTGGCAGAAAATATAGAGAAATTTATTGACAAATTATGTGGAATAATTTATAATATTTATAACTTCTGTGGAAGAATATATCCGGAAATATATACTTTGAAAGGAATGTTGTATATGAGCAATGACATAACTTCCTACAAGTGTCCATGCTGCGGTGCTGAGCTGAAATTTTCCGCAGCCTCTCAGAAAATGACCTGCGAATACTGCGGCACCGAGCTGGATGTTAAGGCTGTTGAGGAATTCAGCCGGGCAGCAAGCGAGACCCCGGTCAACAGCTGCGAATGGAACAATTACACCGAGACAGAAATGCAGACTGACGCAAATGCATGTGCATATACCTGTGACTCCTGCGGTGCTGAGATCGTTGGTGACAAGACCCTTGCCGCATCCTCCTGTCCCTACTGCGGCAGTCCCGTTGTTATGAATGACAAGTTTGCGGGAATGCTGAAGCCCGATTACATAATCCCCTTCAAGGTGGATAAGGAAAAAGCAACGGAGGAATTCAAAAGACTCTGCTCCGGCAAGAAGCTCCTTCCCTCCGATTTCCTGTCAAAAGCCGGGATAGAGAGCATCCAGGGTGTATATGTCCCATACTGGCTCTTTGACTGCGATACATCAGCTGATATCAGATACCGTGGAGAAAAGATAAGCACTTGGTCTGACGGAGATTATGACGTTACCGAAACATCCCATTATCTTGTTATCAGATGCGGAAACATAGGCTTCGATCATGTTCCCGTTGACGGCTCCACAAAGATGGACCATAACTACACAGAAGCTATCGAGCCATTCAATACAAAGTCTGCCGAAAGCTTCAGCTCCGTATACCTTTCAGGATATCTTGCGGACAGATACGACAGGTCAGCCGAGGAGTGCAAGCCCCGTGCCAATGAGCGTATCAAGCAGACTGTGGAGGATGAATTCAGAAAAACTGCTCCAAATTACACCATTCTGAAACCCGAACAGACAAGCATAAGCTTCAAGGACGGCAGAATAAGCTACAGTCTCATGCCTATGTGGCTCATGACTACGGTTTACAACGGCGAGAAATACAGCTTTGCCATGAACGGCGAAACAGGAAAGTTCGTAGGAAAGCTTCCTGTTTCAAAGGGAAAAATGTTCGGATGGTTTCTGGGAATAACGGCAGTCTCCGCTGCGGTCATTACGCTCCTTCTCACCATCCTGGGAATATGATGCGGGAAAGGAACGGTGAATGCTATGAATATTATTAAGAAAATATCATCGGTGCTCTTAGCTGCTGCAGCTGTTTTATCCTTCGGCATCAATGCTTCCGCTGAGAGCGAATACAAGATATACGATCATGCCGACCTTCTTTCAGATGAGGAAGAAGCCGATCTTGAAAACCAATTCAGAGTGATCGCAGATGAATTTGACACAGATATTCTTGTTTTTACAGTAGAATCCCTTGACGGCGGAACTGTTGAAGATGCTAATATAAGCTGCTATACAAGCGTAAATGCAGGACGAACCAACGGCGGCATCAGCTTCCTTGTATGTCCCGGGACCAGGGAATGGAACTTCTATTCCAAAGGTGCCGCACACGATGACGTATTCAATGCAAATGTGCGTGAGGGTGTAGCTGCAAGCGTGCGTGAACATCTCTCAGCAGAGGATTACTACGGAGCATTCCTGGATTTCGGAGTGAAGTGCGAGGAAGAAATGCGGTATGTCAGTGAAAACGGCTCCAACGGTACCGAAGGCACAGGCGTATACGGAGAATCCTCCACTCTCAGCCCGGTTGAAAGAGCTGGTGCAGGAATAATTGTGGGTGCGATAATCGCACTTATCTCGGTACTTATCATGAAATCCGGCATGAACACTGCACGTCCCAGTGAACGTGCAGGAGATTACATAAGAAAGGACAGCTTTGAGGTCACACGTGCACAGGATATTTACCTGTACACTACAGTAACAAGAACAAAACGTCCCGACAACGACTCGGGTATGTCAAGCTCAGACAGCGGTGACAGCGGAAGCACAAGCGGCTCATATTAACAGAAATAAACGAAAAGCGGTACCACTGCATTTTGCAGCGGTACCACTTTTTTGTGATTATTTTACGACTATCACATATCAAATACTCTGATACAGCCGAGAACCTCTCCGCCAAGATCTGCAAGCTTAGCATCAATTTCCTTTTCTGCCATAGCAGGTGTGATGAATGCTGTCTCATCCCCGGGCTGACCCTCACGGCTGAGCATCTCGATGTCACCGTAAACGTCCTTAGCCTTAGCGGCAGAAACGCCTGCTGCACGGATATACATACGAACTGCATCATCCTTGTAATCTGCGATAAAGCTGTTATCGGAGCTGTCCTCCCACATCTGGGAAAGGATAGTTTTATTGTGCTTTGCACAGTCGATCACATCACCGAGAACTGCACTTGCTGTAGGAAGCTTACCTGCTCCTCTGCCGTAGAACATTGTCTGGTCGAAGCCGTCACCGTATACCATGATCCCATTGAACACATCGTCAATATTGGAAAGCTGACAGCTGCCGCATACGAATCTGGGAGCTACCATAGGAAGGATCCTTCCGTCATCAAGCTTCTTTACCGAACCGATAAGCTTAACTGCTCCGCCCCAGCTCTGTGCATATGCAACATCTTCGAGAGTAAGCTTAGTGATACCCTCGCAGTGTACCCAATCGGGATAAACGTGCTTGCCGAATACCAGGGAAGAAAGAATACATATCTTTCTGTTAGCGTCCTCACCCTCTACGTCGGCAGCGGGATTCTTCTCAGCGTAGCCCAGCCTCTGAGCCATTGCAAGAGCGTCCTCGAAGGACATTTTATCTGTTATCATCTTTGTAAGAATGAAATTTGTTGTGCCGTTAAGGATACCCGCAACAGCGGAGATGTCATTTGCAGCAAGACATCTGTGGAGAGGTCTGATGATTGGGATAGCACCGCCTGTGGAGGCTTCAAACATGAAGTTGCAGCCGTGCTCCTTTGCACATTTAAGCAGCTCGGCACCCTTCTTGGCAACCAGCTCCTTGTTGGATGTACAAACGCTCTTGCCCCTTTCAAGGCAGGATTTAACGAAATCATAAGCAGGATTCACTCCGCCCATTACCTCAGCAACAACGGTTACTTCATCATCGTTCAGAATATCGTTGATATCCTTTGTGAACTTCTCCGAATAGGGAAGGCCGGGGAAATCACGGATATCAAGAATATACTTGAGGTCGAGGTCTGTGCCCGACTTCTTATTTATCTTATCCTTATTTTTCAGGAAAAGCTCAGCTGTTCCCGAGCCGACCACACCGTGGCCGAGAATTGCGAATTTAGACATATACATAACTCCCTTATAAAAAATAACTATTTATTATACAGATGCTTTATTCCTCCGAGATCATCCGGACATCAACAACTCCGTTTATCTGAAGAAGAGCCGCTTTAAGCGTGCCCCCGTCAACTCCGCTGCCCCCCAGCTTGACGGTGACTGTCACAGATGCTGCTCCGTCAACGGGAATGCTCTGGTTCAGGGTCATGATATTCGCCCCGACCTTGTGAAGCTCGCTGAGCATTGCAGAAAGCACTCCCGGAACATCCCTGAGCGTTGCGTAAAATGATATTATCCTGCGGGTAAGCTTTTCCTCATAGGTAAAAACGCTGTCCCTGTATTTATAAAAAGCACTTCTGGAAATGCCGACTCTTTTGCATGCCGATGCGGAGCTTTTCTCGCTTCCGCAGGCAAGGAGCCGCTTGACCTCCATCACCTTGATAAATACCTCAGGGAGAACATCACAGCTTACAACGGCATATTTTGGAGTATCTTCAATATGTGAGGTCTCTCCGTCAGATACCTTGATATCATCAGTTCCGCTCATAGCAGCAAACACGCTCCGTAATAATTTTCAGACTTTGCAAGGACAAAAAGTCCGTCCGCCAAATACATCTGTATTCTGCATAAATACAATAATAACATTTTTCAGGGATTTTGTCAAGCACCGCACTCAACAATTTTTGCAGATTTTCAGCATGAATAATACAGAAACCTTGTTTATTATTCATAACCGAATGATAATATTATACCGACAGAAAAAGTTTTTCACACAAATGTATTGCATTACATAAAAAAAAGTAGTATAATAGAAAATGTAAGGATAAATGAGGAATTATTATCATTTATCCAATTTGCTTTGGAGGTAATAACAATGTCTAAACTCGTTTCTGCAAAGGAAATGCTGAACAAGGCTCGTGACGGCAAGTACGCTGTTGGTCAGTTCAACATCAACAACCTTGAATGGACAAAGGCTA
>JBJERX010000130.1:0-7233 GCA_051882495.1 Huintestinicola sp.
CCGTCGTATTCTATCCACCGTCTTTATCCATAGAACAAATGGTTATTAGTATTAGTCTGTCGAAAAAGAATTGGGAATCGGTAATTGTGCATGGATCCCCGGCAAAGTTTGCTTCGTTCAAAACGTTCCCCCGGAACGTTTTGAAGGTAAATGTTGTGGAAAAGGAAAGAAGGGAAGGCGGTCTTGTACGCCTCCCCTCGAAATGCTGTCGCATTTCTCACCCCTCTCTCCGTTTTTTGAAGGAAAGGGGATTTCGCCGTCTCCGGACGGCGACCAAAGGGTGCTGCCCTTTGGAAACCCGCAAGCCTTTGAAAAGGCTTGAGCGAAACTTTAACGCCGCCTACTTTTGTGTAGTTTTTCACCAAGCGAGTTTTTCAACAAGCTGAGCCGGCTGATTCCACAGCCGGCTCTTCCTAAAGCTATTATGCCTGAGGCTTCTTTTTAACGGGCAGGACGATAACGACCGTAGTTCCCATACCCTGCTCGCTGAACACCTCAAGTGTTCCGCTGTGCTGGATTATGATCTCATCCGCAACCGCAAGTCCGATTCCCGAACCTCTCTTTATATGGTTTGCACGGAAAAATTTCGTCTTGATCTTGGGAAGATCCTCGGGACTGATACCGCAGCCGTTGTCTGTGACCTCGATCTCTATCCGATTCTCATCCTGTAAAACAGCCTGCACCGTAACAATGCCTCCCGGTTCACTGTATTTAATAGCATTGTCTATTACATTTATGAATACCTGTCTGAGCCTGTTGCGGTCACCGTATACGATGGGTAAGTCCTCCGGCTCGGCGTATACAAGCTCAATGCCCTCCTTTTTCGCCTTTTCGGTGTAAATAAGCACTGCGTCACCCAGCTCTGCAAGGATATCTACATTACCCTTGTTAAGGGTGAATTTACCGCTCTGCATACGTGAAAAGTCAAGGAGCTCCTCAACCATCTGTGAAAGCCGCTCCGTCTCCGATGCAATAACTCTCATTCCCTTGACGATAGTCTCCTGATCGTCAGGCATAGAGCCGATAGTCTCCGCCCAGCCCTTGATAGCTGTAAGAGGTGTTCTCAGCTCGTGAGATACGCTTGAAATGAATTCATTTTTCATAGCTTCGGACTGTGAAAGCTCATCCGCCATTTTATTTACTATCTCGCAAAGCTCACCCATCTCGTCGTCCGCCTTTATGGGGATACGCACCGAGAAGTCCCCCCGTGCATATCTTCGTGCCGTCGCTCCCAGCTGACGTACGGGAATAACGATGGATTTTACAAAGTACATTCCCGAAAACATCATCAGTGCAAGGATAGCCGCACAAACTGCCGCAGCTGCCGCAATATATGATGCGATCTGCTTATCAACCTGCTCCAGGGAGCTTACAAGGCGGATAACGCTGTAATCCCCATAGGTGTCGGGAGTAACGATGCTTACCGCAATGACCTTTTCACCCGAGGGAAGCTTACCGGTAAAATATCCGGAGGTCCCGCTCTGCACCGCATCATAATAATCCTGGGCGATGATATCCATGGACGGCTCAAAGCCGGATGATGTCATAGATATCTGTCCCAGGCTGTTGATGGTCATAAGCTCGATCTTTTCCTGCTCCGACCAGTTCTCCACTACAGAACGGACCTCCGAAGGAAAGCTGATAGCATTTTCCGTATAATATTCCTGCAGCATTCCCGAGACCATGTTCATTCGTGATGTAAGGTACTGCTTTGCGGAGCCGTAATAGTATGTGTTGATGAAAACAGCAAAGAGCAGCAGGACAGTCATAAGCACTATGAAAATAGCACCTAAGCTGTTTACCAGCCATCGCTGAGTTATGGTAACTTTAACTTTTTTTATGGTATCACCTGCTTTTTGTGCGGGTCATTGATGAAGCAATACTATTTCTTTTCCTTTTCCTTATCCTTATCAGCCTCGCCTGTTCCCGACCACTTGTAGCCGAAGCCCCAGATGGTAGCGATATACTTGGGATTTGATGGCTCATCCTCTATCTTCATACGGATACGGCGGATATTTACGTCAACGATCTTATCATCCCCAAAGTAATTATCTCCCCAGATGTGAGCAAGTATACTGGAACGGTCAAGAGCAGTGTTCTGATTGTTCATGAAGTATTCCAGTATCTGATATTCAACCTGTGTAAGGTCAATGGGAACACCGTTCTTGGAAACCGTCCTGCTCTTGAGATTGAGGAGGAAGGGACCCGACTGGATAATAGGAGCCTTTTCCTCCTTGATAAATGACATGCTTACACGGCGGTAAACCGCATCAATACGTGCTGTAAGCTCGGAGGGAGAGAATGGCTTGGTGATGTAATCATCCGCACCCAGCATAAGTCCGCTGACCTTATCCATCTCCTGAGTTTTTGCGGAAAGCATGATTATGCCGATAGTGCTGCTCTTTTTCCGAAGCTCCTTGCAGACCTGAAATCCGTCGATACCGGGCATCATGATATCAAGGAGTGCGATATCAAAATTTCCGTTCTCCTCAGTCCATACACGGAGAACCTCTTCGCCCCGGTTCACGTCAACCACATCGTAACCCGCACGCTTGAGATTTATAACCACAAAGTCTCTGATAACGTCCTCGTCTTCGCAGACAAGTATTCTTTTCATAATAATGACCTTCCTTTCCCATATACTTCCCTAAAAAGCTCCGCCTGCAGACAGCAGCTGTGCCCGGCTCAACGGATCAGCATTCTGTCTTTCGCGGTCTGCCCATTACCATAGTGGAATTGGGCCTGATATTATAATTGCCCTCAACGGTATAAAGAGGTGTGTTTCCTGCCCTCTCACCGTCGATATAGACATTGTACTCGCCGAATGCGTAAAGTGTAACATCATATCCCGTGGGATTGAAAAATACGATTATCTCTTCAAGCTCGCAGTCGCCGTAAAGACCGAAGCCCACAATTCTCGGAGGGAGACGGTCAAAGAATACCATATTCTTTCCCACTTCCTCAGTGGTAGCCATACGGCAGGCTGTATGAGCCTTTCTGAACTCAATAAGTCCCTTGTAGTAATCAAATACCCTGCGGTACTCGGATTTCCTGTTCCACTTAAGGCTGTTTACCACATCGGGAGCATTATAGCTGTTATGGTCGAAGGTACCGCCGGGAAGAGGCTTGGAACGGAGGAAATCCTGTCCCGCCTGGATAAATGGGATGCCCTGTGAAAGCATTACCATTGCAGCAGCCATCTGATCCATCTTGATACGTGTTTCAATAGGCTCACGTCCGTTTGTGAAGAAAAGCTTGTCCCAGAGGGTCAGGTTGTCGTGTGCCTCAACGTAGTTCACCGTCTGACATGGAGACAATGCCCATGAGAACTTTGTCAGATTGGGTATCTGAGGATGAGGAATACGTCCGCACATGACCTCTCTTACATAATCCTCGTTGCCTGTGGCACCGTTTACATATCCTCTGTCACCGTTTTCGAAGTTGTTGCCCTTGACTGTATCACGGAAATCATCGCTGAAATATGCAACATTGGGAGTATGACGTGCATTGAGCTTCATGCATCTCAGTCCGTTGTCCAGGGGACTGTCACCGCCTGTCCATCCCTCGCCGTACATAATGATATCGGGATTCAGCTCATGGAGCTTTTCATATGCAAGGTTGATGGTCTCAATATCGTAAAGACCCATCAGGTCAAAGCGGAAGCCGTCTATCTTATATTCCTTCGCCCAGAACATAAGGCTGTCTATGATATATTTTCTCACCATTGCACGCTCGGTAGCTACTTCGTTTCCGCAGCCCGAACCATTGGCAAAATATTCACCGTTCGCCCCCCACTGACGATAATAGTATTTGGGGAATGTCTTGTTGAAGCAGGAATCGGCAGTAGCGTATGTATGATTGTAAACAACATCCATTACCACACGTATGCCCCTGCTGTGAAGAGCATGAACAAGACGCTTGAACTCTGCAACTCTTGCCCTTCCGTCAAAGGGATTCGTGGAATATGAACCCTCCGGAACATTGAAGTTCATAGGGTCATAGCCCCAGTTGAACTGAGCCTTATGCACCAGGGACTCATCAACAGTCTGATAATCAAAGGAAGGCATCAGATGAACGTGAGTGATACCCAGCTCGGTAAGATGATCCACGCCAATCTTATCTCCGGCATCGTTGATAACGCCGCCCTCAACAAAAGCAAGGAAACGTCCCCTGTAGCAGAAATTACCGCTCTTGTCTATGGAGAAATCACGGACGTGCATCTCATAGATAACAGCGTCAGCGTAGCTGTTCATGGGAGGCAGATCATAATGTCCCCATCCCGCAGGATTGGTTTCCTCCATGTCAATGACCATACCCATTATTCCGTTTACGCCGGCTGTCTTTGCATATATGTCAATAGTTTCCTCTGTAATATCATCATGATGTATCTCGTAGGTATAATATACTCCGTTAAGATCACCGAAGGCTTTCTTTTCCCATACTCCCTTTTTGTTCTTTTCCATGGGAAGCCGTCTGTAAGGCTTTTCATCGGTACAGGTCTTGTACAGGAATACAGATGCCTTGTTTGCAAGGGGTGACCACACCTTGAAGGTGGTTGCCTCCTTAGTGTAAACCGCTCCAAGATCGTCCCCGTCATATCTGTACCTTTCGTCCACCTCTCTGAACATTTCTCCAAATCCTTTCATGCCTTTTAGTATGAATGCAGATTTACCCACATTAATTCATATTATATTGTACTACAAAATTGCAATTTTGTAAAGCATTTTACCTGTCCTAACGATTACAATTCGGTGACAAAAAAGAATATTTCACGTTCTCCTTCACATATATTGTCATGAATATCCATATATGAAAGGACCGATGATGAATGGGACTTACAGGCAGCAGCACAGGACGAAGCATCTCAAAGAATGATTCGCTGAAGCTCCGGGGCGGAGAACGGTATATCGCCCTTGCAGGTAATCCGAATGTAGGAAAATCCACTGTATTCAACGCTCTGACGGGCATGAACCAGCACACAGGAAACTGGACGGGAAAAACCGTTTCCACCGCAAAGGGCAGATGCCGCTTCGGTGAATATGATGTGATCCTCACCGACCTGCCCGGTACATATTCCCTTATGGCTCATTCTGCGGAGGAAGCAGTTGCCCGTGACTATATCTGCTTCGGAGAGGCAGAGGGCGTGATAGTAGTCTGCGACGCATCCTGCCTTGAACGAAATCTGAATCTTGTACTGCAGGTCCTTGAGATAACTCCGTCAGTCCTTGTGTGCATAAATCTCTGCGATGAGGCGGAGAAAAGAAGGATAACCGTTGACGGAGAAAAGCTTGAACAGCTCCTTGGCGTACCTGTAGTAATGACCTCAGCACGAAGCGGAAAGGGTCTGGACGAACTGAAAAAAAGAGGCACCGAGCTGTTATCACGAAAAAAACATATCCCCGATAAATCGGATGATACGCCATACATAAAATACTCCGATGCAGCGGAAAATGCTATAGAACACCTCCGTCCCGCACTGGAGCCTCTGCTTGCAGGCAAGCTTCCCTCCCGTTTTGCAGCTCTTAAAATGCTTGAACACTGCAGCGGGATAACCGAAAAAATATGCGAAAGTATCTGTCCCGAAATGAAAATAATGCTGAGCGACAGCGACAGCGAGCTGTCCCATGCCCTTGCCGAATCCGAAATGATCCTTGCAGATGCAGGGATCGACACCGCTGCCCTCCGTGATTCAACGGTAACATCCATCATAATCGCAGCGGAAAGGCTTGCGGACAGCACCGTGACCTACGGAATCCCCGATTACTGCGAGCGTGACCGTAAGATCGACAGAGTGCTCACCCACCGCATATGGGGTATTCCAGTAATGCTTCTTATGCTTGCGGTTGTGTTTTACATCACCGTCTGCGGGGCAAATTACCCATCGGAATGGCTCTCCGCAGCTTTTTCATCCCTTGGCACGGTTCTAAGGAGCGGACTTGAAAGCACATCCGCTCCCCCCTGGCTCATATCACTTCTGATGGACGGCATCTACTGCACCCTGACATGGGTGACCGCAGTAATGCTCCCGCCAATGGCTATATTTTTCCCGCTGTTTACCCTGCTTGAGGATGTGGGATATCTTCCCCGTGCGGCATTTAATCTTGATAAGTACTTCAACCGTTCCAATGCCTGCGGAAAACAGGCTCTGACCATGGCAATGGGTCTGGGCTGCAACGCTGCGGGGATAACAGGCTGCAGGATAATAGATTCCCCCCGTGAACGGATGATAGCTGTCCTTACAAATAATTTCATGCCCTGCAACGGAAGGTTTCCCACCCTTATCGCCCTCATATCCATTTTCCTTGCAGCGTCCGCAGGAGCCGCTTCGGGACTAATATCCGCTCTGGCACTGACAGGTATCATCATTCTTGGAGCGGCACTGACCTTTGCCGTATCAAGGCTGCTGTCGGAAACTCTCCTCAAAGGCATTCCCTCATCCTTTGCCCTTGAACTGCCTCCCTACCGCAAGCCCCAGATAGGCAAGGTGCTTGTCCGCTCACTGTTCGACAGAACGATATTCGTCCTGGGCAGAGCCGTAACCACCGCAGCTCCCGCAGGACTTATCATCTGGCTCCTTGCCAATATTCAGACGGCTGATGGATGCTCCGTCCTGACAGCAGCAGCACAGCTTCTCGACCCTGCAGCACGTATTTTCGGGCTTGACGGAGTGATACTCATGGCATTTATCCTTGGATTTCCCGCAAATGAGATAGTTCTTCCCATAATGCTCATGGCATATACGGGGGGAGTAACTCTGGAGGATTACGGCTCCCTGTCGCAGCTGTCGGGTATCCTCACATCAAACGGCTGGACAGTTACAACAGCCCTTTGCACAATGGTATTCATGCTTTGTCATTTTCCCTGTGCAACATCCCTGCTGACAGTCAGAAAGGAAACAGGCAGTCTGAAATGGACAGCTGCAGCGGCGGTGATACCCACATTAACGGGACTTCTCCTCTGCGGCATTATCAATGGCGTCTCCCACATTATTTCATTAATATAAAAAACCAGCCGCTGTACATTTCCTGCACAGCGGCTCAGTCTGTCGTAAAACTCGCTTGGTAAAAAAACTCCACAAAAGTAAGCGGCGTAAAAGTTTCGCTCAAGCCTTTTCAAAGGCTTGCGGGTTTCCAAAGGGCAGCGCCCTTTGGTCGCCGTCCGCAGACGGCGAAATCCCCTTTCCTTCAAAAAAACGGAGAGAGGGGTGAGAAATGCGACAGCATTTCGAGGGGA
>JBJERX010000131.1:0-29027 GCA_051882495.1 Huintestinicola sp.
AGAAGTGTATCAGGTAATAAAATCGCAGTATCACTGGGTATGACAAGAAGTGCTGTCTGGAAAGCGGTAAAGCAGCTTCGTGAAGAAGGATATTCTATCAGTGCTGTCACAAACCGCGGATATTGTCTTACGGATGATAATGACCTGCTCAATGAGCCTTCCATCCAGCAGTATCTTGAGACTGAGCACCTGGGGCGAAAGATGGATATCTTCAAGACGGTCGATTCCACTAACAGCTTTGCAAAAAGTCTTGCACAGCTGGGAGCAGTCCACGGAATGACCGTTATATCCGAACAGCAGACTCTGGGACGGGGCAGAATGGGCAAGAAATTCCATTCTCCCAACAATCTCGGCATATATATGTCCGTTATCATACGCCCCAGACTGTCCGTTGAATATGCACTGACTATCACATCCTGTGCTGCTGTTGCAGTAGCGGAGGCTATCGAAAAGCTCTGCGGACTGGAATGCGGCATAAAGTGGGTAAATGATATTTATACAAACGGCAAAAAGCTTTGCGGAATACTGACGGAAGCATCCATCGGCGTTGAGCAGGGCGGTCTGGAATATGCAGTTATCGGTATAGGTATCAATGTCTCCAACACCATATTCCCTAAGGAGCTTGAAGAGGTGGCAACAAGCATCAAGCTTGAATCAGGCAGGAGTGTTTCCCGAAGCAGGCTTGCGGCGGAGATACTCAACTCTCTGGAACGCCATCTTAATAACATCTGCTCTCAGGATTTCATTGAGGAATACCGCAGAAGATCTATCCTCATCGGGAAAAAGATAATGGTTTCCTGCAACGGCAAGGAAGAAATAGCTGACTGCATCGGAATCGACAGTTACGGAAAGCTGCTCATCAGACGTGAAAACGGTGAGGAGGCCGCACTTAACAGCGGAAGCGTTTCTATCATAAAGTAAATCAATAAAAACCAAAAGCTCTGCGTACAGCAAATTGTCCGCAGAGCTTTTATACTTATAACCATTTGTTCTATGGATAAAGACGGCGGATAGAATGCGTCCTATCAAGGAAAACGACCGCAGCAATGCTCGTGCCTTGCAAGGGAGTTTGACGAAGAGAGGACGCATTATAGCCGCCGTATTTTATCCATAGGTTAAATGGTTATTAGTATTATACTCATATGTATATACGAAAAAAGTCTGCCGCTCCGTGGAGCAGCAGACTTTTTCAGTTAAGATCATTCATCATCAAAGTTGCCGGGGATATGTAACTGCTTAACAGGTATTCTCTTAAGAGGAGAATACGAAAACTTAGGGCAGGATGCATCTCCGCTGACAAGTCCTCTCTTTTCGCAAAGCACCTTACCGCCGTCCTTTGCTCTTACGCCAAATGCACAGTACTGGCACTGGGGAGGAATATCATTACCAAAATATTTTTTCTTAGCCATATAAACATTCCTTTCTTTAACTTTTTCTTTTTAGCTATATCTATACAATTTAATATATTATCTTTTTTTACATGTACTCTTTAGTAACATTATATCACATTTTTTTTGTTTTGACTATACTTTTTTGCGATAATAACAAAATCGTCATTATCAACAAAAATACAGAGCATAATGGTGCATTATTACTATATGCAACTGTAGATATTTCCCCTGCTTCACCATGAGCAAATACGGATACGACATCCATCTCTATGAAATGTCTGAGAGTTATCCTGCACAGAATGTATGATAAAGCTGCTGCAGCTATGCGGAACAGTATCACGCTCTTCATGGGAACCTTTTTCCCGCATACCGCTCCGATCTGCATATGAACGCATATCCCGCCGAAGGAGAGCAGTGCCGCACACACAGGCAGGTCATAGACTCCCCTGAACATCCGCACACAGCTTATCTCAAGAGCTGAACGTACAAGTGTGTCGGATTCCCCCATGTCAAGGGGCAGTACAGCTGAAAGTGCAGATGAAAATGCCGTAAGTATGCCCGAGCTTTCCAGACAGGCTGTAAGTGCAGACATAAAAACTATCATCCCGCAGATCATTAGCATCGAAGCAGAGCCTTTTGACACAGACAGGGTCATATCCTCGGCTGAGAAGCTTATCCTGACTTTGTCCCTTCTTTTAGCGGGAATATCCCTGAACGGTGCCGAAAGCAGGAGTATAAGCAGATTAGCTCCCGTTACCGAAATAAACAGGCATAAAGCTGCTCCCGATACACCGGGACAGATAAGTGCGGCTGTCCCCGCTATGAATGCAGGTCCCGGTGCAATGCAGCATCGGAGAAGAGACCCTGCCTGCCGTCTGTCGATCCTGTCCTGTTCCGCAAGTGCGGATATCAGGGTCGCACCTACAGGATATCCTGCAAGCTGGCTTATGATAAAAACGGGAAAAAGCTCCTCCGGAAGTCTGAATATGTACCGTGACAATGCACCGAAGGGCAGTCCGGCAAGCCTGTATATATCCGATGAGATAAGCAGTGATGAGATTACCGTAAAAGCAAAAAGGGACGGTATTATCACATTCAGACACACACTCACTGAGGATGACACTGCTGCCGATACACTTTCCGATGAATAAATAAGCATGACCGCAAGCCATATTACTGCCGTGCATGCTGTCCATGAAATCACTCTTTCCTTTGTGATACCCATCTACTGCATCTCCTTCCATATCATATCAACGTCAGCGGTGTAATATAATAATATACGGGACAACGAAACTTTATGAGAGGAATGCGTATGGGAAATGAATTTCTTGAAAACCGGATGAACCTCGGCTCACAGGTCACTGTATGCGGAAAGGAATATGCCGAGATAGACAACTGCCGCAGGATAATGGAATTCAGCGATATCTGTCTCCGTGTCAAAACCGGCGGCGGGATGATCGTTGAGATATGGGGAAACGGGCTTCATCTCTCCGATTACAGCACGGGAAGCATTGCTGTCCGTGGGGAAATATCATCAATTGAATTTATATAAGGAACGATGGATATGAAATTATACCGACTGAGAAACCGTGTAGGCTTCTGCATATATTCCGAAACAGCCGAGCCTGATTTCGGCAAGGTCATAAATACGCTGCGGAGCATGAACGTACAGATGCTGGGGCTTCGTGTCAGTAAAGACAGACTTTATGGCTACACCCGCAAATGCGATTTCCCGTATCTGCGTCAGTTCACCGACAGCAGAAGGCTTTCCCTGGAGGTGACCGATGAGCAGGGGATCCTGACTGTTATAAAAAAATACCGCTGGAGATTCGGTTTTATTGCGGGGCTTGTGCTGGCAGTTATGATGATCTCATTCCTGTCGGACAGAGTAATGATAATTGAGATAAGCGGGAATGAGGATATCTCCGATGACAGGATATTATCGCTGCTGTCCGACGCAGGCATAAGCACGGGCAGCAGCTTATCCGCTGTTGATCTCAGACAGGCTGAACGTGACATAGTCTGCATGGAAAAGGGCATAGGCTGGATAGGCATCCGAAACACAGGCAGCCGTGTAGTTGTAGAAGTCAGTGAGCTGACCGAAAAGCCCGAAATGGAGCATAAAAACACCCCCTGCAACATTGTTGCAAAATGTGACGGTCAGATAAAAAATGTGCGTGTTTACAGCGGGATGCTGACTGTCATGGTAGGAGACGGAGTCAGAAAGGGAGATGTTATTGTCAGCGGAACAGTGGATACCAAATTCGGCAGAAGCTATTATGTTCACTCAATTGCCGAAATAACCGGTATATACACACGAAAAATGACCTTCTCCCAGAAGCTTGTATCCGATGAACAGCTGCCCGATGGCGAGGAGGTCAGAAAGGCATTATGCATCTTCGGAAGACGAATACCATTAGGCGGGGGGAAGATCACAGGGCAGTATGAATACTACGAAAATGAAACACCCCTGACCCTTGGAAAAATAACCTTTCCCATATCACTGATAGAAATGCACTACACCATGATGCGGACGCAGACTGTTACACGTACTGAGGAGCAGGCTGAAACTCTTATAATGCAGCGTATAGAAAAATATGAGAGTGATCTTATATCCGATGAGGGCATCATAACCGACAGACAGCTGAAAAAAACAGTTGAGGGGGACACTGTGACCATAACTGCCGAATACACACTTGAAGGTGAGATAGGGACGGAAAGACAGATACTTGCAAAGTATGAGCCTGCAGATTACTCACATGAACAAAACAAACCCGATGAAACGGAGGAACAAAGTTCCTCCGGAAATCAGCAATAGCCTCTAAAAAACACCGCACAAAGCAGTTTTTTTTGCCCTGTGCGGTGTTCAGCTCAGCCTATTCTGTTTCAGTCTCAAGATCAATGATAGAAACAACATTTCCGCTGTACTGCTCATATTCACCGATGCTGCCCATGAGCCTTACATGCTTATCGAGTTTTTCGGTATCAACAACGAATTCAACCATATCCCCGCTGCCCTCCCACAGCTCAACATACCTGTTAGTAGGGTCCGTGTGGGAATCCGCCTTGATATCGGCTGTAATAGCAGTAAATTTCTCCCCTGTATCAAGGGTTATCTCAAAACGCCTGCCGCATTCCTCCGCATAAGCCGTACCCAGAGCAACGCACACATCACCGTCAATGCGTCTGATACCCATGCTGTCTGTGTAAGCCTCCTGCTGGAGCCGGTACTGTACAGATGACTTGTCTGTAATTGTACGGTAGTCCATATATGTCTTGAAGCAGGTGTCTACATCCGGAACAGGCAGGCTCTCACATTCCTCCCCCGAAACGGTTGACAGTGATGATGCTGCACACATAGCAGCAGTTAATGCAAACATAATTCTCTTTTTCATAAGCTACCTCTTTTCAATACTATAATGCAATTAGGCTTGTTCGTACTGATTCAGTATAGTCAGAAATAAGCATGGATAATGACATGATAGGTCGAATGTATATTAATTTGTATCATTTCACAATTTGCAGCTGTCTGAAAATATGATTTTTATGCCAATATCCAATTGTACTGATGCAGAAAGAAACAAAATGCATTCTGTTCGTAATAACCCAATATTGAAAAATTTTTATTATTATAGTATAATATGTGTAAAGCTATTCAAGGAGCAATAATAACCATTTAACCTATGGATAAAATACGGCGGCTATAATACGCCCACTCTGCGTCAAACTCCCTTGACCCCGTCGTATTCTATCCACCGTCTTTATCCATAGAACAAATGGTTATTAGTATAAGAGGTAAAACATGAAAAATTCAGTCATTTCCTATGCACAGAAAAAATACGGTTCATCGCTGGAGCATCTCTGGGAAAGGTGTCCCGATGACGGAATCCTCCGCCGCAGGGACTGCGGAAAATGGTTTGCTGTCTTTATGACCGTCTCACCCAAAAAAATAGGACTTGACAGCGGCGGCACAATTGATATAATTAATATTAAGTGCAGTCCGCTGATGACAGGCTCTCTGCTTTCTCAGAAGGGGTATTTCCCCGCTTATCATATGAATAAGAACAGCTGGGTATCCATAATTCTTGACGGGACCGTTCCCGAAGAGGATATCTTAGGGCTGCTGGACATGAGCTACGAGCTTGCGGATAAGAGCTCTGCAGGCAGAAGACAGCGAAAGGAATGATATTATGAGCTATGCCGATGAGGTTTTCAAGGCAAATGTAAATACAATACTGACAGAGGGATTTTATGATACCGACTGCGAGGTGCGTCCTAAGTGGGCTGACGGCACACCTGCTCATACCGTAAAGAAATTCGGGCTTGTGAACAGATATGACCTCTCAAAGGAATTCCCCATAATGACACTCCGCCGTACATATCTGAAAACAGCAGTGAAGGAGCTGCTTTGGATATGGCAGAAAAAATCCAATAATATCAATGAGCTTGACGCTCACATCTGGGACAGCTGGGCTGATGAGAACGGCTCTATCGGTAAGGCATACGGTTATCAGCTTGGCGTGAAGCATCATTATCCCGAAGGTGATTTCGACCAGGTTGACAGGGTACTTTACGACCTGAAGCATAACCCTGCAAGCCGCCGTATTCTTACCAACATTTACAATCACCATGATCTTTCTGAGATGAATCTCTATCCCTGTGCATACAGCATGACCTTCAATGTGACCGGGGACAAGCTCAATGCAGTGCTCAATCAGCGTTCACAGGATATGCTTGCGGCAAACAACTGGAACATATGTCAGTATGCGGTTCTTGTACACATGTTTGCACAGGTAAGCGGACTGAGACCGGGTGAGCTTATTCATGTTATTGCGGACGCACACATTTATGACAGGCACATTCCTATTATCAAGGAGATCGCTGCAAAGGATGGATTTGAGGCACCACGATTCACTCTTGACCCTGCAATAGATGATTTCTACAAATTCACACCGGACAGCTTTATGCTGGATGGATACAAGTATCATACGGATGACATTAAGTTTGAGGTTGCAATATAGAACAGCCTGCATCATATAAAAACAAATCAGAGCAATACCTTACAGATATTGCCCTGATTTGTTTTTTGTGTTAAATTATAGAGTGTAATTATTCGTTGTAAACCTTGATCTCTTCGCTTACAATATCGTAGAACTCTTCACGTGCCTGAACCCAGTCCTCAAACTGCTCGTTAGCAAGTCCTTCATAGAGAACTGTCATAAGCTCGTCGGACATGTAGGTGCTGATACCGTAGCCGTAGTCGTAAGCCTGTGTGAACTTGCTGCTGTCATAGAATTCCATTGTAAGGTCGTACATTTCGCTTGTCCAGCCCTGGTTATTCTGGAGGAACTTATCCTTTGTAGCCTGAGTGTACTTTTCATCATAGTTTACAGTTCTGTTGCAGTCCAGCCATGCCTTTACGCAGTCGCCGTTCTCAGAACCCTTTACCCACATGTAGGAGTATACCTTGTTGGATACAAAATATTCATCGGAATCGGGATCCTTGGGGAAGGGAACGATCTGGATAACATCATCGGGACGGGAAAGAGCTGCTGAATTATATGCCCATGTGCCCATACCGTAGAACAGAACGGAATCATCAACAAATGCAGACTCAGGACCTACCCATCCACGCTTGATAAGATTGTTCCTTGTAATATCCTGAAGAACAGCCTGAGCCTTCTCGATCTTTGCACTTCTGAGGTTGTTGCCGAAGGTAGTTCCATCGTAGGTCACCATTGTTTCACCTGCAGTGAATACAAATGCATTTGCCCACCAGCCTGCAATACCGAAACGCTCTTCATCGCTGCCCTCAACGAAGGACTTCATCATGTTAACAAAAACATCCCAGTTCCAATTGCCCTCCTGATAAAGGGTATAGGGATCATCAAAGCCCTCGTTATCAATGGTTGTCTTATTGTACATAAGAACCTGTGTATCGTTGAAGCTGTAGCCAAGAGGAGCAATGTAGTGCTCACCCTTGTAGATGAACTTGTCTGCTACATCCTTTACATCTGCCCACTTGGGATCCTCCCAGTTGATCAGAGGATCAATGGACTGATACTGACCCTTGGAGATATCATAAGGGAAGGTTCTCCATTCGTAAACAAAGATATCGGGGGATGTACCGCCCAGGATCTGAGTAGCAAGGTCATCAAAACGCTTATCGCTTGTTGTAGGGATATACTCGATGGAAGCACCGTATGTATCTTCAAAAAGAGCCAGCTCGGGGCTTCTTTCAGGAGAATCGTTTGTGGGGTTCAGGTCGTAGATACCCAGCCATCTGAGCTTCTGACCGCTGATATCAACGTCAACAGTCTCCTCAAGAGCCTCAACCTCAATATTGTCACCTGTCCATTCTGTAGCAGCTGTGGTAGTAATTGATTCGGTTGCCTCTTCTCCCTCGGAAGCACCGCCGCAGGCAGTAAGTGATGCTGCAAGACTGATAGCCATAGCAGCTGCAAGAATCTTTTTGTAATTCATTGTTTTTCCTCCTTAAAAGTTTTTTGGTATTGTAAACGTTTGCATATATGCAACTAAACATCTTCTGTGTTTATTCTGATTATAGCATAAAGTACATATAAAGTCAACAGACGCCCCCAACATTTAGCGTATTATACAAAACAAACCGAATTCTTTAGTTTATTTTATTGACTATAAAATGGAGCATAACAGCTTTCCGAGCAGATGCCCGATAAATCAAACACCTATTGACAAACCACCCTCCCATGGGATATACTAATAATAATACTGCCGACAGTAACCCTCACGGAGGAAATATGCTGAATGAAATAATCTCGATCGACCGATCAATTATAATGTATATCCAGGAGAATCTGAGGACTTCTTTCGGGAACAGCTTCTTTGCGTTCTATACCTCCATAGGCAACGCAGGCATCTGCTGGATAATACTTACACTTATACTGCTTTTTATCAGGCGTACACGGAAAGCGGGGCTGGCGTCGGCAATTGCCCTGATACTGTCCCTGCTCACAGTCAACCTGCTGCTGAAAAATATTGTCCTTCGTCCAAGACCGTTTATGGAGATGTCCGAGGTCATACTATTTATCCCGCCGCCATTCGGCACATCCTTTCCCTCCGGGCATTCCAGCAGCAGCTTTGCCGCAGCTGTCGCCATATTTCCGGGACTTTCCCGCAGACTGAAGCTCACCCTTGGTATACCATGCTTTGCCGCAGCCGCTCTCATGGCTTTTTCACGTATTTACGCAGGAGTTCACTATCCCTCGGACGTTCTCTTCGGCTCTCTGTGGGGAGTTATCCTTGGTCTCTCGGGATATGCACTTGCAAAATACTTTTTCAGAAAAAAGGGCTGGGACAGCATCATCTCAGACACATCGGATGGGGTGAAGTGACCGCTCACTCCATGCATAATTCGGTGTATTCCGAGCGAACGGAGGAAAAATAATGGGATTTGCGTTTATGGGAATTGGGGTACTTGCCCTTCTTTTGATAGTATTGGTCCTGCTGATAGAAATAGCCTTTTTCGGAGCAGGCTATGCCCTTTTCTTTTATGGTTGCAAGCACAGACGAAACCCCGATAACGATCACAAGAAATGGCCCACAGTAATGAAAGCCGCGGGGATCATTATCATGGTATATATGATCATATCCATAGCACTGTATGTTGTGGGACTTGCACACCGTATATCGGAAGTCAGCAGTCTCCAAAGCTTGAAAGACAATTCGGAAAACATCAGTAAAATATTAGAGCTTGCCGACAGCAATGACCGTGAGGGATTGGAAGCCATGTTCTCCGAAGGATACAGAGGTACAACTGCATTTGAAAATGCCCTTGATGAATTTCTGTATAATTATCCTCATGGGCTGTCAGCCTGTGAGCTTGAAAAGATCAATTCGGAAAGCTATACCTGTCAGCTTGACGGAGAAAAATACTATATTACAATATGGCGAGACGCCGAGGGCACCGATGTGGGACATTTCGTTATAAAAAATGAAGAGGCACACAGCGACCCTCTGCCCCGATATGACAACACCCACATATATTGTGACATTATCCCCAAGCCCGATACTCACAGGATGATCGAGGGAGAGAATATGGGATACATGTTTTCCCCCGAAAGAACCCTGACGGAGCAGGATTTCAGGGATATTCTCACCGATGAAACAAATATCACCGATATAATCGAAGGATTCGGAGAGCCGAATGCAATCAAACGGGAAAGCGACATGAGGAAGATACTGTATTATTCCATTGAATCCGAAGAAACAGAGCGTCCTCGCTACGCCTGTGTGGGATATATCACGGGAGGACAGGTGTACTGCTGCTACATATGCAGTGAATACGGACGGAATCATGAAGATATATGGACCATCGATTTTAATTCAATTGAATGAGATGAATTGACAGGAGACCCGCTATGATAAGAATTATGTTTATTTGCCACGGCAACATCTGCCGTTCGCCTATGGCAGAATTTGTTTTCAGAGACCTTGCTGAAAAGAAGGGGCTTTCGGACAGATTCTATGTCCGCTCCTCTGCAGTAAGCACCGAGGAGATAGGCAATCCCGTATATCCTCCCGCTGCTGCAGAGCTGAAAAAGCACGGAATATCCTGCACAGGCAAGACTGCTGTACAGCTGAAACGGTCGGATTATGACAAATATGACCTCTTCCTTGCAGCGGACAGCAGCAATATACGATGGATAGAAAGGATATTCGGTTCCGATCCGGAAAATAAGGTGCATCTGCTGATGAAGTATGCGGGATGCGGTGACGAGATCTCCGACCCATGGTACACGAGACGCTTTGAT
Source organism: Huintestinicola sp. (assembly GCA_051882495.1). Classification (GTDB taxonomy): domain Bacteria; phylum Bacillota; class Clostridia; order Oscillospirales; family Ruminococcaceae; genus Huintestinicola. The sequence continues at coordinate 10,184 of JBJERX010000131.1, forward strand.
ATTGCTTATGATGATATTTACAGAAGCTGCGAAGCTGTCCTCCACAAGCTGACCAATGAATAAAAAGGAATGCCGATACAAGGACACCGATGATATTAAAGGAGGTTATACGAATGATAACAAAAAGAAAGATCGATAAGCTTGGGATCGAAACATCCCTTCTCGGCTTCGGCTGCATGAGATTCCCCACAAGGGACGGAAAGATCGACCGTGAAAGGTCGGAAAAAATGCTGGATGAAGCATATGCAAAGGGTGTGAATTATTTCGATACCGCATATCCCTATCATGGAGGAGAAAGCGAGGAGTTTACGGGAAAGGTACTGGACAAATACCCCCGTGAATCCTACTTCCTTGCAACAAAGCTCCCCTGCTGGCTGGTAAATTCCCTTGATGACGCGAAGCGTATCTTTGAGGAGCAGCTCACAAAGCTGAATAAGGACTATGTGGATTTCTACCTGCTCCATTCCCTTGGCAGAGACGGCTGGAACCGCATGAAGGAGCTTGGGATAGTTGAATACTGCGAGGGTCTGAAGCGTGAGGGAAAAATCAGATATCTTGGCTTCTCCTTCCATGACTCCTATGAGGTTTTTGAGGATATCGCATCATACCGTAACTGGGATTTCTGTCAGATACAGCTGAACTACATGGACACCGATGAACAGGCAGGAATGAGGGGATATGAGCTTACAGAAAAGCTGAACATTCCCCTTGTTATAATGGAACCCATAAAGGGCGGTTCCCTGGCAAATCTTCCCGATGAGATAACCGGGCAGTTCAGAGCCATTTCACCGGATAATTCCACTGCTTCATGGGCATTGAGATGGGTGGCAACTCTCCCGAATGTAAAGGTCGTACTCAGCGGAATGTCCGACGAAGCACAAGTAGCAGACAATATCGGTACATTCACCGATTTTGCTCCTCTCACAGAAAACGAGCAGGCTGCAGTAATGAATATTGCAGATATGCTCCGCAAGAGAGTAAACAACGGCTGTACGGGATGCAATTACTGCATGCCCTGTCCTGCCGGAGTAAACATCCCTTATAATTTCAGGATATGGAATACATACGGCATATATGAGAATAAGGGTGCATCGCATTGGGAGTGGAACAACAGCATAGCCAAGGAGCAGAAAGCCGATAACTGCATCGGCTGCGGAAAATGCGAGAAAGCCTGCCCTCAGAAGCTTCCTATCAGAGAGCATCTTGCAAAGCTGAAAAAGGAGCTTGATTCATTGTACGATTGATAAAGCAAACTGAGCCTCGCATCGGAATTGATACGGGGCTGTCAGCATGTCAAAATGAATTGGAAAACGTTAAATGTGCACGAATCCGGGACAAAGTTTGCTCGTTCAAAACGTTCCACCGGAACGTTTTGAAGGTGAATTTTGTGGGGAAGGAAAGAAGGGGAGGCGGTCTTAGGGTAGTACCGATAAAGAAGTATCTATCGGTACCGAGCCACAAACTTTGTCAGCCTCAATGAATGATCCAACGAGGCGGCAAAGGGGGCTCCCCTTGTACGCCTCCCCTCAAAATGCTGTCGCATTTCTCACCCCCTCTCTCCGTTTTTTGAAGGAAAAGGGGATTTCCCCGTCTGCGGACGGCGACCAAAGGGCGCTGCCCTTTGGAAACCCGCAAGCCTTTGAAAAGGCTTGAGCGAAGCATTAACTCCGCCAACTTTTGAGGAGTTTTTTCACTAAGCGAGTTTTTCGACAAACTAAGCCCCGCATCAATCATGATGCGGGGCTATGTTATTATACTATAAAATTACTTCTCAACAGGCTCAAATTCAAGTCGTACAGAAGGCAGCTTTTCAATTGTGCAGTAATAGTTTTCTGCCCAATCCTCACCCTGTGAAGGGTCATTCTCACCGCTTGCGGGAGGTGCGAAAAGCTTAAGTGTCATGTCGCATTCCCCTGTTACGGGCTTCTCAAAGAATGCACTCATGAGATCGATGGTCTTAGCCTCGGGAGACTTGTAGAACCACTTTCCGTTGATCTCCATCATGTAGTTGCCCTCATCCTCGAATACGACTTCGCAGAAATGAGGATTTCCGCTGAAATGGAGAGGTATCTCAATACCCTCAGCATCCTCAGCGCCGCCCCATCTGAGTGTTATGGGGAGCTTGGCTTCTCCCTCTCCTGATGTCATTTCGGGGAGGAACCATTCGCTGTGGATGATCTCCTTGTATGTCTTCATTACAGGCTGCTCGATTCCCACCTCGGGATTGTTGGGGTCCTCTATCTCAAGACCGAGACGGCCTCTGTCTCTGAACTGATAGAATGTGAAGCCGCTGAACCACTCTGCCTTGTCAGCAACCAGCATATCGCAGAATTCCTTCACCATTGCTGCCTGATCGTAAGGTCCCGTTACATCGCCGTCTGCATTGAATTCGCTCATTACCATGGGCTTTGCAACGCCGCCGTTGAGGAATTTGTATCTTTCAAAGCTTGCCTTTGTCTTTGCATATGTATCGGAAACCTTGCTTCTGGAATGGGATGTACCGCCCTTTAATGCCACATCAAAAGGCCAGCCCCAGTGGAGTGCCATGTACTTATCAACAGACCAGATATCAGCTGCGGGGATAGTTGCCTTGAACTCCTCCTCCATCTCCATTTCTTCCTTGCTAAGATCCTCGATTCCACCGATGCAGATGATAGTCTTGACATTGGGAGCATATTCATGAATGATGTCGGAGAAATGTACGAAGAAATCACCGATCTCCTTATATGTAGCTCTCTTTGTGAAGGAGAACCAGTTACCTGTTGCCTCGTGATTCACACGGAGCATCATTCTGCCGAAGGGACGAAGATCCTTGGCAATTGCGATGATCTGCTCATCGGTAACATGGGGGTCAACTGTAAGTGTAAGAGTAACATCCTGTCCATGTCTTCTTACATCTCTCATGCATGTGAAAGGCTCCCCCTCGGTATTGCCCTCAAGACCGCCCTTGTATGTGAAATAGTCATCGTAAGGATAATCCCACTGAAAGGATACATTTGCGTCCTTCATTACCTCGGATATTCTTCCGGGGAATTCCTTGTCATTGGGATAATAGCAGTACATCAGGCTGATGCTTCTGTGGGGACGTCCCATCTTGTGCAGGATGTAGTCCTGGTTTACGTATTCTCCTCTTTCGGAACCATCGCCCAGATCAACGGCACACTTGGCTTTTCCCATATGTACTTTGCGGATGTAAAGGTTTTCATTCATTGGTATAGTCCTCCCGTAATACAATATATAATAAATATTTACTTATTTCAAACCCGCCTAAAGGCGGGAATTTTTATTTGCTGCCCTTGACTGCTGCACGGAGCTTTCTCACCTGAGAAAGATTTGCATTAAGTGCCTCCTCGGTCTGAGTAAGCAGTGTGGTTACATAGTCATCGGTCTTGCTCTTGATAGCCTTGGACTTTGCCACCGCCTGCTTTTCAATCTCGGCTGCACGCTGCTCAGCTGTCTTTGTTATCTCGCTGTTTGCAACGAGACTCTTGGCTCTTTCCTCTGCTCTGGCAACAATGTCATTAGCCTGCTTTTTTGCGTCCTCAATAATGGAGGAGCGGTCCATTACGATAGTTGTAGCCTGCTTTATCTCCTGGGGAAGATTTGCACGTATATCATCAATGCATTGTCTCAGCTTTGCCACATCCACAACATATTTCCCCGGCATAAGGGGAACGGATTTGGCTGTTTCCAGCACTTCATCCATTAATTCAAGATAATCTTCTATTACTGCACCCATGTCTATTCTTCCTTTCAGATAGTTTTCTCGCTGTTATTAACTGTACGCAGTCTTGCTTCGATATCTCCAAGAATACACTTGGGGACGAATTTGCTGATATCGCCGCCGAACTGTGCAACCTGCTTTACGATGCTTGAACTGAGGTATAGATTTTCCGAGCTTGTGGTAAGGAAAACCGTCTCCGCTCCGTCGTAAAGCGTCTTGTTTACAAGTGCCATCTGGAATTCATATTCAAAGTCGGTGACCGCTCTCAGTCCCTTGACGATAGCTACTGCACCAACCTTTTTTACATAGTCCGCAAGCAGTCCGCTGCAGACATCCACTTCCACATTGTCAAAGCCTGCCGTGACCTTTTTGATAAGATCCACTCTTTCCTCGGGAGAGAAAAGGGTGTTCTTTGCGGCATTTACCGCCACAACCACAATTACCTTATCAAAAAGCTGTGACGCTCTGTGAATAATATCTCTGTGTCCGAAAGTGACCGGATCGAAGCTTCCCGGACATACTGCAATCCTCATTGAAACGACCTTCTTTGGGAATAGGATTATTCTTCCTCGTCATCCTCGGGAAGAGGAGTACGATAAACTGTTACCTCTACCTTTCCGTAACGGTATGTCTTTGACTTGACCAACCTGCCGTAGCTTTCGGGAAGAACAAGTCCGCTCTCGTGCTCGCATACAGCTATGCCCTTGTCGGACAGCTTCTGAGCAACGTAAGGCATTGCCTTTTCTATGAGACCGTTATTGTAGGGGGGATCAAGCAAAGCGATATCAAAGGTCATTCTTGCGTCTCTGATAAAATCAATGCTGTCCGCCGCAGTAACTGCACTGTCCCTGATAAAGCCCGCTGCAGCCAGATTCTCCTTTGTGACCTCTACGGATGCGGAGCTTTTATCAACGAAGCGGCAGTATTTTGCCCCTCTGGACAAAGCCTCGATACCCAGCTGTCCCGAGCCGCTGAACAGATCAAGAACAGAAGCACCCTCAAGATCGAAATGTATGATAGAGAAAATTGCCTCCTTGACTCTGTCGCCTGTAGGACGAACAACGTCCGTACCCTCCGGAGTTTTCAGCCTTTTTCCCTTTGCACTTCCTGCTATAACTCGCATTTATTGCTCCCCCAATTAACTACCAAATTATCTGCTTGCCCCACAGCCGAAACCCGTCGTCAGAAAACCTTGCAATATCCGCATATTCCTGCGGTTTTCTTCCTAGGTTTTCGGCTGTGGGTCTTCGCATATAACTTCGTCAGTTAATTGGGGGAGCAATAATACCTCGGATCGTAGAAATTACAAAATGATTACACATTACTATTATATCCTAAAAAAATCATTTTGTCTATAGTTATTGCAAATTTTTATAAAACATTCTGAACAAATTCATATACCTGTTCTGCCACCTGAGCATTCACACCTGCCGCAGCAGCAATTTCCTGGGGAGAAGCCTTTTTCAGATTTTCAACAGTCTTGTATTTTGTAAAAAGCTTCATTGCTTTTTTCTCCCCAATGCCCTTTATTTTGGTTATCTCCATCTCAAAGGATGATTTCCTGTGCCTGCTCCGCTGATAGGTTATTGAGAAACGGTGGACCTCATCCTGTATCCTTGTAACAAGCATGAAGGCGGATTTGGTCTCGCTGATAGATATTTCTCCTCCGTCCCCTGCAATAGCTCTGGTGCGGTGATTGTTATCCTTTACCATACCGAAAAGGGGCACGTCGATATCCATCTCGTAAAGCACTTCGGAAACAGCAGCCAGCTGATTGCGTCCGCCGTCCAGCAGGATAAGATCGGGAAGCCGCTTAAATCCCTCATCCGTCTCATTCTCGTCAAGATAATGAGTAAATCTTCTTCTGATTGTTTCCTGCATGCAGGCAAGGTCATTCTGGGTCTTGTTTTCCTTCATGGAAAACCGCTTGTATGCCTTTTTCAGGGGTCTGCCGTTTTCAAAAACCACCATACCCGCTACCATACTGTCCGAGCCAAGGTTAGAAATATCATAGGATTCGATATACAGCGGGGTCTGCTTCAGTCCAAGAAGCTTTGCAAGCTGCTCCAGAGCGTCTATCTCCTTTGCTGTCCGTCCCACTCTCAGTGAAAGATATTCCTCTGCATTTGATCTGGCTATCTCAGCAAGACGCAGGAATCTTCCCCTCTGAGGGCAGTTAAGCTCCACAGCATGACCCGCTCTTTCACGGAGCAGCTGAGCGGCAACATCCATATCATCAAGCACAGCACCGATAACGATATTTTTCGGTATCTCCCGTCCGCCGCTGTAATACTGGAGCAAAAAATCCTCCAGCATTTCAGCTTCGCTGTCTGCTTCTCCCAGGAAGTATTCATCCCTGTCAAACAGCCGTCCTCCCCTGTATTTGATTATCGCTGCACAGGATTCATCGCCGTTTCTGGCAATGGATACAGCATCTGTGTCGGGGAGACTGTCCTTGATTATATGCTGGGAATCGGCAGCCTTGGTCACTGCTGCTATCCTGTCACGGAGACGTGCTGCAAGCTCAAATTCAAGATTCTCCGCAGCAGCGTTCATCTGCTCCGTCATACGCTCAACGGAGGCACCGGAACCGTCACGGATGTATGACAATGCATCGGAGGCTATCCTATCATATTCCTCCTCGGAGACTGCTCCCGTACATACGCCCATACACTGTTTGATATGATAATTCAGACACGGTCTGCCCTTTCCGATATCACGGGGAAATCTGCGTTTGCAGGTTGGGAGCATGAACATACGGTTAGCCTCTGCTGCCGCCTGTTTTGTGATAAATCCGCTCATGTACGGACCAAGGTATGTGCCCTCCTTATCCTTGTTTTTCTCAGCAGTTATCCGTGAATAGGGAGGGGGCGATATACGGATATAGCTGTAGCCCTTGTCATCCTTCAGCAGGATATTATACTTTGGTGAATGCTGCTTTATCATTGAGCATTCCAGCACAAGGGCCTCATACTCGGAATTTGTTACGATAAAATCATAATCGTAAACGTTCTCCACCATCTTCGCAACCTTCGGGGTATGGTTGGGAGTACGGCAGAAATATGACGTAACACGGCTGCGAAGATTCTTTGCTTTGCCGATATAAATAATATGTCCGGATTCATCCTTCATCTGATAAACGCCGGGAGCAGAAGTTAGCCTGGCTGTTTTCTCACGAAGATAAGGAAGTCGTTCATTCATAGTTCTTTCCTCCGCATACGAGCTGAACCTAAAATATATGGCAACACCGCACGAAGAACAGCAATGTGCCGCCCTCGTGCGGTGGAAAATCAGCTCATCATAAATGACAGGATAGTCATCTCTGTGTTGGCACTTCCCTCGGAAAGCCTGATCTCAACCTCGTGATGCTCAACTTCCTTTGAGAGGAAAATGCTCTTGGTTTCACCGTAATTGCCCCATCCGCCTGAGAAATCGGCGTCAATGGTGCCCTTTCTTTCACCGTCTATGAACACATCGTACTTTCCGCCCTTTCCGTTTGTGGTCTTAAGATAGAACACACCGAAGGTACGGAAATCCGCTTCAAACTTCATGCTGCCCTCGCCCTCAGTCACCCAGTTTTCGGGGAACAGCTGAGGATAAGTGCCGTTTGTACCCACTTCAAAGCCTGTCATCTCGCCGATGGTGATATCGGAGGGAGCGTAAAGTGCCGCATCCTTGTAATAATCGGCTGTGTAAGGCTCCGCTGTGAATGCCTGATCGTTTGTATCAATAGAATCAAGCTCAGCATATACGCTGTCAAGATAGCGAGTGATTATCTGTCCGATTATCTCGTGACCCTTGTCATTGGGATGGATATTATCGGGAGATATATCCTTCCAGTCAAGAGTACCTGCAGCCACCTCGGGATATACCAGGTCATGATAGCTGAGGATGGGAAGATCATATGCAAAGCCGATCTCCTTGTGTGTATCCTGCAGGCTTGTACCATTATCCTGCGTGGTTATGAGCATGATGACCGCAGGGTTTGATTCACAGTTAAGTATTTTTCTTACAAGGCTGTCATATGAATACTTGTTCATTACCTTGTCCGTATCATTTACAGAGAACTCAACTATAACAACATCGGGCTTTGCATCAAGGAGCATCCTGTCAACACGGCTTACTCCCAGGTAGGAGTTTGTTCCTCCGATGCCTGCATTGATGAAATCCACCTGTGCCTGAGGGAATTTCTCCACCCAGTAATTGTTGAACAAGCCCGCATAGCACAGCTCCGAACTTGACGCCGCCGTTCCCTGAGTAATGGAGCCGCCGATAACCCCCACGGTGATATTTTCGCCGCTTTCAGCCTTTTTCATTGCAGCTGCCAGACGGGACTTATTTCCCTCGTTCATAAGAGCACGGCTGTACATAGTATCTGTTATTTCAGCTTCAAGGTCAAAGGGCTCTGTAGGTGCGGCTGTTGTTGTTATGGATACCTTGGTTTCTGCAGGAGGAGCAGTTGTTCCCTCTGCGGACTCAGCCGCAGGAGGGCTTTCACTGTTATCCTTGGCTCCGCATGCTGCAAGGCTCATACATATCATAACGGCAAGAACTGCCGGGATAATTTTTCTGTTCATTTTCATAATTCCTCTTCATTCATCATTCAACTATATCCGGGTCACGGTTAAGGCTTCGCCTTGTAAGTGTACTTCTGCCGGGCTTCTCATAGAATGCAGACAGGAAGATAACGGGGGTGCTGAAATGTATCGCCGTTTCATTTGTAGAGTAGCTGTATTCATTATCCACATAGCATCTTGAAGGGGGTGTTCCCTTTTCAATGTGCCATATGGAATAACCGTCATTTCGTGAAACATTTGCTCCGCTGACTATCATTCCCATTACAGGCTCGTCAATGTCATCGCAGACCGATATGCGGTGATAGGGTCTTGAACAGCAGCAGGAGCAGGAGCACGTCATATAGGATATGCCGAAGGGATTGCAGCCGAAAATATATCCTATCTGATCGCTGACTCCGATAAGATATCTGTTATCCCCGCTGAGCAGATATGCAACAGCTAAACACATTGCATCCGACAATATATGAAAATTGCTTGCGTATACGAATCCGCTGCCCGCACTTCTTGCCGTTCTGTAGCCGCTTGCACGATCAGCTATCCACATTCTGTCCGCAGCGTCGGTTATCTTCTTCCGTATCATACTTTCAACTGCTCTGTCCTTTTTGCGGGGAGTCATGAGATAGGCAAGAGCCGCAAAACCTCCGACACTGTTTCTTCCGAAGCCGGAAAAATCTGTCTGAAGGTATTTTTTCTCTATAGCTTCGCAAAAGAATTCATCCCCTGTAAGATTATACATCTCGCATACAGCCCACATGAAATAATCATCTGTTGCCTGTCCCGGGATGCCGCCGAAGAATTCCGGTTTAATAGGAGCAGGATTCATGTAATTCTCAAAGTCCTCAGTCTGGACGAGCCAGAGCCATGCCTTTTCGGCAGCCCGCTGAAGTCTGTTTGCCAGCCTGGAGTCGCTCTCACTGAAATAATCCGCTCCGAGAGCAGCAATCGCAATAAACAGGCTGGTTGCCTGGGCTGTTTTTTCAAAAACAAAGTATTCCTCTCCGTCATCCTCAGGAGCAGTCATTTCACTTCCTGCGATGCTGGAGGTCTTATGATACACTCCTCCGTCGGAGGACTGCATTTTAAGCAGCCATTCAAATCCCCAGCGGCATTCCTTTTCGGTCATTTCCCGCTCTGCCCTGCTGAAGCTGTCCGGAAAGAGCTTCAATGCATACAGCATATGGGCGATGGAGCCGCTGGCAGCTGTAGAATAACGTGCATAGCTTCCGCCGTATTCATGCCAGCCCCCCGAAACGTCATATTTCTGACCTGTAGGATCGCTGTAAACTGCTAATTTCCCGGTATGGCATGCATCATGGATATACGGTGATTCCGCACGGATATCAGTAGTATCACTGCTGTAATCAAATCCGCAGCGATTAAGGTAGATCCCCTCAAGTGCAAGCCCTTTTAGCCTGGTGTATGGTCTTTCGGATATCTCAAAGACATCGGAGCGTCTGTATCCTGCACGGATAAAGAACTGCCCTGTTCTGTTGAAATCCGAGAATTCGGCAATACGTACAGTATCACCTGATTCATGGTCGTAAACAGGCTTTGAAAGACGGCCTGCATATATATTAGTACCGGTGCGTGCGTCAGCTATGTAGAAAATACCCGCAGATACAGCACAGACTGCCATTTTAGGCATTCCGACCATATAACCCAGAAGATTGACATGGATCTTTTTCTTCAATCTGACACCTCCATTAACGTACCGAATTAGATTTATCGTATAATATGCGTCCGGAGCATCATCCGCTGAAAATACGGAGATGCTCTGACAGAGATGATCATATCATGCTATTCACCTTATTATAATTATATATTTTTTCGCATATCCAGTAAAGTATATGCTGTAACAATATTGAGTTCATTTAATCACAATTTTTTTAATTTATATTGAACGCTATTGCAGATAATGTCGGTATGTGTTATAATGTTATTAAATTGATCGAAAGGATGGTCATAATGAAAATCAGCTTCAATGATGAACGGATAAACTACATGGGCAGGATCGGAATGTACGATGACGGTGCCCGTTTCTACTATGCAGCATCCACAGCAGAGGTAATGTTCACGGGCACAAAGATCTCGGTTGAGATAAACAATAAGACAGTATGGGGAACACTCTGTCTGGGATATATCATCGACGGCAGACTCGGCAAGGCACCCCTCCCCCGTTCAAATGACGGACAGAATGTGGTATATACTCTTGCAGAGAGTCTTGAACAGGATAAGATACACCGTCTGGTGATATTCAAGCGTCATGCGGCAAACCATATGTTTATTCTGAAAAGCATCGAGACCGACGGTGAGATACTGGAGGCTCCCGAAAGACCTGCTCTCAGACTTGAAGTATACGGCGACAGCGTTTCCGCAGGAGAGGTAAGCGAGGCTGTAGAGTTCACAGGCAGATGCGACCCCTCCAGCCACGACAGCATTTACGATAATCCCTTCTACAGCTACACATGGCAGACAGCCCGCCTTCTCAACGCCGAGCTTCACGATATAGCACAGGGCGGAATAGCCGTATTTGATGACACAGGCTATTTCCACTGGCCTAAGATGATAGGCATGGAGTCAGTTTACGATAAGGAGTGTTACTTCCCCGAGGGGGGCGACATAACCCCCTGGGACTTCTCCCGCTACACTCCCCATATCGTTATATTCGCTCTCGGTCAGAACGACAAGCACAACGGCATCACAGAGGAGGACGACATTGATATTCACGACCCCGAATATCGTCTGAAATGGAAAAACGGCTACAAGGATATCGTCAGAAACGTTCATTCCCATTATCCTTCCGATACTAAGTATATTTTCATAACCACCCTTCTTATGCATGATGAAGAGTGGGATAATGCTATCGGTGAGATATCCGACGAGCTGAATGCTGAGGGCATGAACACATATCATCTGCTGTTCTCCCGCAACGGTGCAGCCACACCCGGTCATCCCAGGATCCCCGAGCACGCCGAAATGGCAGGTGAGCTTACCGCATTCATCAACCACATCATGAAATGATCTGAAAGCGGCAAGAATAATGGAGCATAACAGAATACTTAAGCAATACTTCGGATATGAAAGCTTCCGCACAGGACAGGAGGAGCTTGTCACAAGCATTCTGGCGGGCAGGGACTGTCTTGGCGTAATGCCCACGGGTGCGGGAAAATCAGTGTGCTTTCAGGTCCCTGCTCTCATGTTCGACGGGATAACCATAGTAATCTCCCCCCTTATCTCCCTGATGTCGGATCAGGTGTCATCTCTGGTACAGGCAGGCATAAGAGCAGCATATATCAACAGCTCCCTGACTTCTGCTCAGATGTCAAAGGTCATTTCCAATGCATACAGCGGTATGTACAAGATAATCTACATAGCCCCCGAGCGTCTGGAGGCTGAGGGATTCATAAACCTTGCCCTGAGTGTGAAAATATCAATGATAACCGTTGACGAGGCACACTGCATCTCCCACTGGGGTCAGGACTTCCGTCCAAGCTATCTGAAAATAAGGGAATTTGTGGATAAGCTGCCCTATCGTCCCGTGATATCGGCATTCACCGCCACTGCCACACAGACTGTCCGTGATGATATCATATCCATACTCAGGCTGAATGACCCCTTCTCCATCGTTACGGGATTTGACAGGCAGAATCTATATTTCGGAGTAGAATCCCCCTCCGATAAATACGCCGCACTGAAAAAGCATGTAACAGAATATTCCGAAAGCGACAGAAGCGGGATAATCTACTGCTCAACACGCAAAAATGTTGAAGCAGTCTGCGAGAAGCTCTGCAGCGACGGAATATCAGCCACACGCTACCATGCAGGTCTTACAGAAACGGAACGGAAACAGAATCAGGACGAATTTATTTGCGACAGCAAAAAGGTAATGGTCGCCACTAACGCATTCGGCATGGGCATAGACAAATCAAACGTTTCCTACGTTATCCATTACAACATGCCAAAGGATATCGAAAGCTACTATCAGGAGGCAGGACGTGCAGGACGTGACGGCTCTCCTGCCGACTGCATCATCCTGTACAGCGGTCAGGATGTTGTAATGAACCGTTTCCTTATTGACAGATCCTTTGAGGAATCGGAATTTGACGAGGATACTGCAAAGGAACTGCGGGACCGTGATTATGCAAGGCTCCGATCCATGACATTCTACTGCACATCATCCCGCTGTCTGAGGAGCTTTATCCTTGAATATTTCGGAGAAAAAGCACCGCCCGTATGCTCCAACTGCTCTGTATGCTGTTCGGACTCCCCGGAGACGGATATCACCATTGAAGCACAGAAGATACTTTCCTGTATTATACGAAGCGGTCAGAGATACGGCATCTCCACCATCGTGAAGATACTGCGGGGAAAGAAGGACGAAAAGCTTATCGGTCAGGGTCTTGACAAGCTGACCACCTACGGAATAATGAAGGAATCAAGCGATCCACGGATAAAGATAATTATCGAACGCCTCAAGGGCATGGGATATATTGAAGCCACCGACGGTCAGTACCCCATATTAAAGGTCACTGCCGCATCGGGAAGCATTCTCCGGGGCAAGGAAACCATACGGACACGTCTCCCCGAAGAAAAGCAGCCCAAGGAAAAGAAAAAGCCCGTGCTTCCATGGGCGGATGGAGCGTATGCCGTGGACGACAGGCTCCTTGTCCGTCTCCGTACACTGCGTGCGTCCCTTGCTGCAAAGCAGAAGGTCCCTGCTTACGTGATTTTTTCGGATGCATCACTCCGTGATATGTGCATGAAGCTGCCGAAGAATGACAGGGAATTCATCACAGTTTCTGGAGTGGGAACAGCAAAGCTTGAACGGTACGGCTACGAGTTCATTTCCGAGATACGGGCATATCTTGAAGAGAATCCCCGTTCGGAAGGACAGGAAATGCAGACCTCACCGCCGAAGCATGAGGAGGAATGCACCGACCCGGGAGCCATGCTTGCTGCACGTGCCTCAAAGGTAGATATTTCCGAGGAGGAGGTCCCTATCTCCGTTTTTGTCAGCTCGGTGCTCGCCTGCACGGGAGTTCCGATCAAAACTAACATACTCAGAAACGCCATGTACCAATGGCTCACAAAGGAAGGGTATCTTGCTGAGGGTGTGAACACCGAGGGAAAGCCTACAAAGGTGACAACACCCAAGTCGGAAAGCATCGGCATACACACCGTACTGCGTATGAGTACCGACGGCAGACCCTACAAGGGCATAATGTACACCCCAAAGGCACAGCGATTCCTGCTTGCACATATGAGGGAAATAGGAAGATATCTGGGGGCATCCGATACATAATAAAATGGCCTGTATTCACCTTCGTATGTGAATACAGGTCATATTATTATCAATTCATTTCTTCTTCGGTCAGATAGTCAGGCTCTGTGATCTCAGGCTCATCGGTCTCGGGAAGTGTTCTTCCCTCAACCCTGTGTGTCTCAAGGAACTTGGTGAAAAAGGCAACTGCCTTGTCGTAGTTCTCGGTCATATGCTCCTCAGAAGTGCTCATAAGCTTTTTCGGCTTGCGGAAGCACACATATATCTGTGAGTCATCCATTTCCGGATATCCTATAAGCTCTTTGAAATCAGTTCCGGCAAGACGATAGCCCAGTTCCTCCGCATACGGGTCATCGGGGAATATCTCACGTGCATCCGCAAAAACTCCCTCAAGGACTCCCAGCTCAGCAAAGGACTGCTTATCTCCTACTATCATTATCGTATCTCCGGACTGGAATTCGGCAATAAGCTTGGTTCTGTCGCCCTGTGCATAATACAGAGATGCCACAGACTCGTCCGCATATCCCACGGGAACATAATACATTCTTGCTATATTCTTTCCGTCACCGTTGTGATCCTCAATGCAGTCAGCCCATTTTTCTGTCGCCTCACTGAGATAATACTCCATATTCACGTCCGTTGCAATATACATTGAAGTAATATCCGGTTTTTCTCTTGATACAGCATCATAAACAAGGAAAATAACTATAGATGCGATACAGGTCCCTATCAGCAGGTACAGCTTATTGTGATAGAAAAAGTTGCCTATTTTCTGCCATATGGTATAGTGCTTCTCTTCCTTTTCCTCCTTGGGGATATCCTCCTCGGAAATAACGCCCTGTTTGAGCTTGATAAGCTCCAGCTTTTCACGGCGAAGCTTATCCTCATATGCCTTACGCTGCTCCTGCTCACGCTTGGCACGCTCCGCAGCTATTCTTGCTTCTTCATCCAGCTTAGCCTTACGTTCTGCCGCATCTACCTCTCTGACCGTTTCCAGAAAGGACTTGGGCTTGTTCTTCTTTTCATTATCCTCCATACTAAATGCCTCCGATAAAATAAAAGAGGGTAAACTTCTGCGGGATCCGCAGACAAGTTACCCCCGTAATTTTCTTTATTGTAGCACAATATCATGGGTTTGTCAAGTCCCCTGCAAGGCAAGCCGCCTCACAGCTCCACTCTGACCTCATTTGCTATCTCAACCGAATCCTCAGTTACACAGCAGTCATATGCAAGGATATGCACACCGCTTTTCTCTGCTTCCTTCAGTGCTATGCCGAATTCGGGATGAGTCCTGTAATTGGGAGTGAATTTTTCCACGCCCTTCATCTGGATAACAAACAGAATATAAGCTTCATATCCTTCGGAAATGCATCTAATCAATTCATGAACATGCTTCACTCCTCGCTGGGTAGGTGCATCGGGGAACATAGCAATTCCATCCTCCTCAAGAGTTACCCCCTTGACCTCAAGGAATATTTTCCGCTTACCCTGTTCAATGTAAAAATCAAACCGTGAACCGCCGTAAACAGTCTCGGGGCGGATAAGCTCAGCCCCCCGAAAAAACTTTGCAAGGAACTCCCCCGCAGCCTTATTGGGGCACTGACTGTCCATATTTATAAGCCTGTCCCCCTTGTGAACTGCTATCAGATCATAGGCTGTCTTTCGTGCGGGGTTGTCCGACTTTTCCAGGATCACCCGTGCATTCGGGACCAGCAGCTCACGGCATCGTCCCGTGTTCTTCACATGGCACATCTCAATGGTGCCATTAATTTCTGCATATGCGATAAATCTGTTGGGACGGCTGATGAAGCGTCCCTCCACTGTATTATTGTACCTCATATTGCCTGATGCTTAACTACCTCATACTCATCGTCAAGACGATAGTAGGGGCAGGAATAGTTGGTGCCGTTCACGAATCTGTACATCTCGTCCTCGTCAAGATTGACAAGGCAGGTATAGCAGTCGTAATCCTCATCATAAACATAATTCACACAGGTCTCACAGTTAGTGGGAGATGATTTTTTACCGGTCATTTTATTTCTCCTTAGCACATTTCGTCAGCGTCAATGAGCTGATTTTCAAAATCCTTTATATTATCATACATATTATCAAGGCGGTTGTCAAGGTCTGTTTTCCGATTTATATTATAATCGTTTTCAACAAAGATGTGCATGTGATGTGATAGTTGACATATACTTCCTTTTGTGGTATAATGAACCAATAAGTCTGCAGATCTGCAGACACCTGCTGCTCAATGCTCGGATCACGTCAACATAGCTTAGATCCATAGAAGAGAAATGTGGATAAAGACGGTGTTGAAATGTTATTGAATCCGCAGTTTTTATATCAAACAGAGGAAAGGAAGCAGTATGCTTCTGATTTTTCTCTTATATAAGGAGATAGATAATTATGGAAAAAGAACCTATTAAGAGAGACAAACAAGCAATCTTAAAATCTGCTTTGATCGCAGCTGCAGGAATACTATACATATTTCTGTTCTTTGCACCGATTGTTTTAAAAAGCGGATTGTACAGTGATGACTTGTTAAATATAAATAGCCACGCCGTTAAATACTTCGGTATATCCGTCGCGGATCTTACTTCTTCAATATTCCGCAACTGGCTGGCACAGGGACGCATTTATCCGTTTGCATTCTATGCTTATGGATTTTTTGACCTGGTTCCGTCTGTTGTTGCTTATAAATTGTGTATATGTGTATCAATAGCAGTTAACAGCTTCCTTATTTACAAATTAGTACGGTTGTATATGCCCAGAGAATATGCACTGTGTTCATTGCTTCTGTTCCCCGTATTTTGTAATATGAGTGCGTCATATCATTCGGCAGTTTACAGCTTTCACATGCTGGTACAGATTAATCTGGCCCTGATTCTTCTTTCTATTATTCTTCTTCAACTGTATTTTGACAAAGGAAAGAAAAGGTATATGGTGATAAGCTGTATAGTATATACAGTGGCACTGTTTATGTATGAGATCGCATATCCATTTATTCTTGTTCATGTTTTTATTTGTGCTGTAAATGAAAAAAAGCTGAGAAAAACCGTTATCAGCTCAATACCACTTTTCAGTGTATGGAGTGCAGGCATAATAGCAAATATCATTGTGAGATTTAATTCTTCCGTTGAAAAATACACATCCTTCGGATTTGATATAAAAAAGATCATTGTTACATTTGTAAATCAGCTGTCGTCATCCTTTCCAATCATCAGATATATAAAAGAAGCATCACAATTTGATCTGCCGAAAAATATTTCGGGCTTTATTGAAGCACTTACTGTCAGCGATATCGCTGTTGCAGTTTCCTTGATAGCTATGATAGTATTGGGTACCTTAGAGATAAAAAAGAACAAACCTGATGTTGATATCAAAAAAAGTGCTGTATGTATTATTTTGGGACTGTGCATAGCTGTTTTCCCTGCTGCACTTATATCTTTATCAACGAAATATCAGGCGGAAGTCACTCTCGGCTTTGGTTATCTTCCTACATATATTTCCTCATTTGGTATTGCAATGTGCGGTGCGATAATATGGGTCAAATGTGCAAAAAAAATAATGGCATCTTCCGAAACTCTTGCCGTCATATTCTCGGCTATATCCGGCATTATTATTGTTTTCTTTACCATACTGAACATTTTTCTCGGAAGAATGACTGTAAATGCTGTAAACTATTGGCATAATGAAAGAACATTGTTATGTGATGCTTCAGACCTTGGTCTGTTTGATACGGTAAGCTCTGATGATCTGCTGGTCACAACCTCAATGTCCGTATTTGATTCCAGCGACCCTCCGCTGTTTTATTCAAATATAAACAAAAGAAAAATTCAGGCTGTTAACTATAGTTATCTGCCTGAAATAAAACAGGGCGAAGATTTTAATTATTCATATGTATCCCTAAATTATACCGGTGAGATCTATGCGACCTATCACTGCTCTGACACCAACGGAAACGGTATTGTGCTTCTGGCACCAATGCTTTATTCTGCTGACGATGCATGTTTCTGCAGCGGTCCGGTATTCTGCTATATAAAAAATATAAAAGGAACGGATTCTGAACTGCTTAGCTGTTTAAAGATACATAATGACTAACTTGCGGATATCAGTTACACAGCATTGAAAACGGGAAAAACAGAAGCAATGTATCGTATTGATACGGGTGACGCAAAGTTTACTCTTGATTCATTTTCATTCTATAATGATTACTACTCTTTTAACGGCTCAGGAACAATGGATGATCCGTTTACCATCAGCAGTGCAGAAGAACTGGCAGCCTTGTCTAAAAATGTAAACAACGGCTTGGAATATGAGGATCGTTACTTTATTCAGACTGCCGACCTTGATCTTGGAAACCTTGGCGAATGGTGTCCTATAGGCACATTTTTAGGAAATTATTCCTTCAAGGGAATATACAACGGTGACGGGCATACCATTTCAGATCTGACTATTATATACGGTGATAACAGCGGACTTTTCGGTAAATTATCGGGAACTGTGTGCAATCTCGGAATTGAAAGCGGAGAGATCCATGGTTACTGTGTGGGCAGTATTGCAAGCCATTCAGTCTCTGATAAGGCTATGATCATTAATTGTTATAATAAGGCTGATATATACGGAACAAGATGCGGAGGGATTGCAGATAATTTCACCGGAGGCAGGATCATCTGTTGTTTAAACTATGGCAAGCTGCATTGTGCAGAGGATGGAATACAAGGCGGAATTACTTCATACACAGCAGCTGCTGTTTGGGGCTGTTATTCCGATACAGAGCTGACCCCCTGGTTTTTTGACGGTGATCTAAATGAATCCGAGATCAGACGGGAACTTTCACTTTCAGATCTTAATGATAAGCTGGATCTTGCCAAGACTGAATTGGATCTGGAATACATCCCCCTCAAGCCCTGGGATGCAGAATAAATATTTTTATTATGGCGTGTCGACACTATCCGAAATGCATGCAGGGCGTTAAGCGATAGTGTCAGCACACCATTTATTAATCCCCCATTTGTTCTGTAAAAAAGGAGGCAGATAGAATTTCACCAATCAAGGAAAGCGACCGCAGGCAATATGTCAGGCGACGATTGATACCGGAAAGTGAGCTTGACGACGAATGGACTTATTCCGGCACAGAATTTGTCTATAGTAGTATAATAACAGATACAAGGAGCCAAGGAAGAAAACTTCCTTGGCTCCTTGCTAATACTAATAACCATTTAACCTATGGATAAAATACGGCGGCTATAATACGCC
>JBJERX010000132.1:0-7129 GCA_051882495.1 Huintestinicola sp.
GATTTTTTGTACACTTTCTGGCGAATTGTTGTATGTTTTACTTGACTTTTTACACCCCTTGCAGGGAAAGGAAGTAAAAAGGAAAACCTGCAAGGGTGATAGCCTGCTATGCATTAATAGCTAATACATAGTTGCTTTGAGGGATATTCTTGTTTTTGATTGCAGCGATTTCGTTTGTGATTGCATCTTTCATTTGCGTTACTCTATAGTACAATTCACTTATGTACTGCGAGTATGATGAAGTTTTTGTAGATGCTACGATTTCTGCTGCAAGCGCCTTGATTTCACTGTCGTTTTGCGAAATCTGAACACTGTTTTCGAGTTCAACTTCGTTCAGTGCCTTGTACAAAGCGTTTCGCACCTCTATGATGCCTCGTCTTTTGTTTTTTGTCATTGAATGACCTCCTTAAAATTATTTTATAATAAAAAATGCCTCTTAGCCTAAAGGCAAAGAAGCACTTAATATACACTATTTACTTTATAAATTACAAACTTTCTATTTTTATTATACATCTTGGTTTTATGAAAATCAATAGACCAAAACATCAAAACGGAATTTCATCACCAAAAATTTCTTTTAAAACACGTTCATTATTAGTTTCTTTTGTGGCATAGCAATGAACCATATTTGTAAACCATATTTGTTTTATATGACAATTAATATATTTATCATATCCAATTTCAAAGTAATCTGTTTTTAAGAAACTTGCGAGAAATTCTTTCATATCTTTTCTACTGTGAAAAGATATAACAAACTTTGCATCAATACCATTCTGCCAGTATTCTGCGCTCGGAATATCGACAATGTATTCTTGTTTTTTGTAAACCAAAACTGTTGCTATAATCTCCTCCTTTTTATGCTTAGGCGTCATAAGGCGCTTTAATGACGTATAATTTAAGTATATATTTAGTGATTTGATGCATTTAGTATATTGTTGTCAATCATCAATTCACAACGCAATCACACTCCATCTCTCGGGCGTTACGATTACTTATCATATCAGGCTTAAAACGGCTATTTTACGGCGTTTTCTTGCATTTGCATTTAGTGATTTTTGATTACTTGTTATTTCGCAAAAAAGCACTTGTTTTTATATCAAAAATGTGATATAAAAATCAAGGTCTTGTAGGGCGTAGCGGATTATAAATATGACAGCTTCGCTGTTTTAATTCCATATTGCAATGACGTTTTATTTGTGCCTTATACGTCTTTATGACGTCTTATCATAGGTAGGTTGTAGTGATTCTATAAATTCAAAGTCACGCAACTGGGATGTAGCATGCATTAACTTGCTTTTTGGAATATAGTATTTAAGTAAATATCTGTGGAATTGAATTTCGTTTAGTTGAATATCATACACAAAGCAAGCATCTGAAAATGGGATGCCAGCCTGAGCAACATCACGAATTACATTTGCAATATCATCAGTAATTATTCCATAACGTTTCGGAAGACCACTTACTTTGTATAGTAATTCTTGTTGCTCAAGGTCAGAATTATATTCTTCACTATTTTCATAACATTCACATAGTCTGCGAAATGTATTTTTACTTATTGTAAAAAATTTGTTTTTGCAAGCCGTTGATGGGTCGATTCGATACATTTCGTAAGCCCAATATATGGATTTGAATTCATCAGACACATCCAGCTTTTTTCTACCTTTATTTGTACCAATTATTTGAAAAGAAAGCATATCGCAAAGCTTGTTGAATTCTTCTTCAGAAATATTTATTGGGGAAAAGCCGTAATCAGTTGTTGCGAAAATAGATAATCCGTTTGCATTTGCATAATCGGGAAGAAGCAATCCTATATGGGCTTTGTAGATTCTCTTGAAATTTTTCACTACTTCATCATTATTAGTACCTAACGCATTCAATGAAGCTATGATAATTGTATCTCCGTGTCCCATTGTTTTAAGTGCATTTTCAAGATGTTTTCTGTGACGTCTTGTGATATCTATTACATCAATTTTGATAATATCTTCAGCCACAAACAGATTTCTAAGCTTTTTTATCTCATCAGCGACTTTTGTATGTAATCTCCATTCAGCTTCAGTTTCAGAAATTTTCTCTGCCGATTTTGTTGAGCGAAATCCAGATACGACACATCCATAAGCTATTACTTTACCGCTCATAAAATGTCCCTCCTCTTCTTATGATATTCCAATTATAACACAAAAATTCGATTTTTACAAGAGACATATCAAAAATTATGAATTTTTTCTTCTTGACCCCTTGACTTTCAAAAAAATGTGTCTTATAATATAGATAAAGTAAGTTTTATTAAAGTATTGTATAGTTAAGTTAAATGATATTATACCGTAGAGATATGCCATGAAATAGGAGGTATCATGGCTAATATAAATAAACGTGGAAACACGTATAGAATAAGAGTTTATGTTGGAACCGATGGGAACGGTAAAAAAATAATTAAAGCAACCACTTTCGTTCCGCCATATGATGTATCGCCGAAGAAAGCTGAAAAACTGGCACAAGAATTTGCTTTCGCATTTGAGCGCCGTTGCAAAGGTTATCCACAGCTCAACGAAAATATGCGTTTTTCCGAGCTTGCAGAATGGTACTTTGAAAACTACGCCCCCGTTGAGCTGAAAGAAGGCACACTTTACAACTACAAAAGCGCCTACAAAAACCATATTGCCCCTGCTTTTGGAAACGTAAAGGTCAAGGATATAACAACGCCAAGACTTACACAGTTTGTTCAATCTATAAAACGTCACCCTGAAACAGTACGTAAAATCTATGTTGTTATTCAGAGCATATTCCACAGGGGCGTTGAGCAGGGGTTCATCAGAGATACTCCGTGCAGAAATGTCATTCTTCCGAAAAACAAGGGCAAAAAGAAAAAGCCTGTCCTTGATGAAGAACAGACCAAGCGGTTTATGGAACTTCTTGAAACAAAGAGCTGCGACCTTGACATTAAGCGTATGATTAAGGTTTTACTTTATACAGGACTGAGAAGCGGAGAAATGCTTGCTCTTTCGTGGAATGACATCAACTTTGAGGATATGACAATCTCCATAGAGCATAATCTTGCCGATGTAGGCGGAAAGCACTGGCTCACAACTCCCAAAACCGAAAGTAGTATCAGAACAATCGGAATGAGTCAGACCCTTGCGGATATTTTCAGAGAACAGAAAAAATATCAGGAACAGCTAATTGAAGCGCTCGGAGATAGTTTTGCTCACCCTGAAATGGTGTTTACTTCTGCCAACGGTAATTATCGTGACAGAACATCGTTGGGAACTTCATTCAGACGCTTTCTCAAAGGAACGGAGTTTGAATTCCTCACCTTACACCAACTCCGCCATTGCAACGCAACGCTATTATTGAATAGTGGTGTTGACCTAAAAGTGGTATCTGAACATTTAGGACATTGCGATATTGGAGTAACAGCAAATATATACGCCGATGTTCTCAAAAGTACAAAAGCAAAGGTTGCAAATTTAATTGAATTAAAACTTGAGTAGAGATACAAAAACCTCCCTACTGCAATAGGGAGGCTTTTAAAGCAATATTTGGTTGTCCAAAAGTTGTCCAAATCGATGAATAACACGCCCCAAACCGCGAAACTACGCCGTTTGTAAGGGCAAAAATTATCTCTTCGAGAACTGAGGAGCACGACGAGCGGCCTTTAAGCCGTACTTCTTTCTTTCCTTCATTCTGGGGTCTCTTGTAAGGAAGCCTGCCTTCTTGAGAACGGGACGAAGCTCTGGGTTAAAGAGGAGAAGTGCTCTGGAAAGACCGTGTCTGATAGCACCGGCCTGACCTGTAACACCGCCGCCTGCTACTGTGCAGACGATATCGAACTGCTCAGCTGTCTCTGTGAGAACCAGGGGCTGTCTAACGATAAGCTTGAGTGTCTCGAGACCGAAGTAGTCGTCGATTCCTCTGCCGTTGATTGTAATATTACCGCTGCCGGGGTAAACTCTAACTCTTGCTACAGAACTCTTTCTTCTGCCTGTACCGTAAAAATACTGCTGCTTAGATTCGTACATAGTTTACCGCCTCCTTATATCTCGTAATTTTCGGGCTTCTGTGCAGCATGATTGTGCTCAGAACCTGCGTAAACTCTTAAACGTGTGAGGGAAGTTCTGCCTACTGTGTTAGAGGGGAGCATACCCTTAACTGCTACCATCATAGCCTTCTCAGGGTTTGTCTTCATGAGTTGGCTGTACTTTGTTTCCTTAAGACCGCCGATCCATCCTGTGTGCCACTTGTAGGTCTTCTGCTCAAGCTTCTTGCCTGTCAGAACAGCCTCTGCACAGTTGATGATGATTACGTGATCGCCGCAGTCTGCGTGAGGAGCGAATGTGGGCTTGTGCTTACCGCGAAGAAGAGTAGCTGCCTGAGCTGCTACACGTCCGAGGGGCTTGCCTGCTGCATCAAGCACATACCACTTACGGCTAATTTCATTAGCCTTAGGCATATAAGTTGACATAGTCAAATCTCCTTTATGATTTTATAGAATAATTGCCGCAAGACGACGGTATCGCCCTGTACGCAACTCAAATAAAATCACAGGGAACCTATACCTCTTTGCACAACATTAACTATTATACACATCTTGTCAGCACTTGTCAAGAGGTTTTTTGCTGTTTTTATAAAATAAATCCCGTTTTCTCTTTAATTCTCTGCATTTTACTCAATTTCTCTCAATTTCTCTATTTTCATTTCATTTTATCTTATGCACAAAAAAGACGCTAAAAATAACGATTTATCCGTGATTTCTCTTGCATTTTGCGGCTGTATATGCTAATATGTAACTATACTCTTTTGGAAAAATCTGAATATGGAAGGGAAGATAATATGAAAAAAGTCACTGTCAGAGGATTTTCTGCATTCCTTGCAGCATTGCTTATAACCCTGCAGTTCTGTGCCTGCTCAGGCAAGAGTGAACCTGTTCCGGATGAAGCTGAATCATCTCCTGCCGAAACATCGGTTCAGACTGCCTTGAGTGAATCCGAATCTACCGATTCTGTTCCCGAAGATTTTTTTGCACAGGACTATGACCCGCTGAATGATGATTATGACCCTTACGGTAATAACGAAGCAGTGCATACTGTAACCGCTTTATCACCTGAGCTGAAGGAAACTGATGTCAGCTCGGATAACAGTGGTGACACACCGGAAACAACAGCTGTTCAGACAACAGCATCCGCAGCCTCGTCGGAGACAGTCAAAACCGAAGCAAAGACTGATGATAAGCCTGAAGATAAGCCTGCGGAAACTAAGGCTGAAACAACCTCCGCTCCTCAGAAAAATAACAGTAAGGTTTCCCTTACACTTACCATATCAAATGGTTGGGAAAATGGCTCCGATAAATTTATCCAGCTTGACGGAACGGTAAAAAACAACTCCGATGCTCCTATCAACGGATGGACTGCTTCCGTAAAAATGGCATCCTCTGCAGCTGTTGAGCAGTCATGGAACTGCGGACTATCCCTGAAAAGCGGCACCCTTACTATCACACCCGTTGATTTCAACGGTAAGCTTGACCCGGGCAGTGAAGGAACCTTCGGGATGATACTTAAAAATACAGGCGATGTGGATATTGACGGTTCACAGATAACATCCTCTGCGGGAACGTTCAATGCTTCACAGGGCAGCAGCAATAATAATAGTAATAATAACAATAACAACAATAACAATAATAATAACAGCACTCCCGTGCCGAATCCCGGAGCAAAGGATGTTCCCGAGCCTACCACCGATGACTGGCTTTCCGTAAAGAACGGAAAGATCGTTGATTCCGACGGTACAGAGGTATGGCTCACAGGTGTGAACTGGTTCGGCTACAACACCGGTACAAATACATTTGACGGACTGTGGACATGTGATCTTAACAGCTCGCTTACGGCAATCGCAGACCGTGGGTTCAACCTTCTCCGTGTGCCTATTTCCGCTGAGCTTATCTGCAAGTGGTCCTCGGGTGAATATCCAACTGCCAACTTCAACCATGCGACAAACGCTTATCTTGTTGATAAAAACAGCCTTGAGATCTTTGATTATGTTATCGGTCAGTGCCGTGCAAACGGTATCAAGATCATGATAGATATCCACAGTGCAAAAACCGATGCTTCCGGTCATATGTATAATGTCTGGTACAAGGATGACATATCCGAGAAGGACTATCTTTCTGCACTTTCATGGATGGCTGAACGCTATAAGGCAGATGATACAATAATCGCATATGACCTGAAGAATGAACCTCACGGTAAGGCAAACGAAAATCCCCGTGCAAAATGGGATTCCTCCAAGGATGCTGACAACTGGAAATACGTTGCGGAAAAGGCTGCAAATGCAGTTCTGTCCAAGAATCCAAATGTTCTTGTAATGGTTGAAGGCATCGAGATCTATCCCGTTGATACAAAAAAGAACGGAGATTTTTCCAGCACAAATCCCTCTGATTATTATTCCACATGGTGGGGCGGAAACCTTCGGGGCGTTCGCAACGACCCTATTGATCTGGGCAAGTATCAGAATAAGCTTGTTTATTCACCTCATGACTATGGTCCCACTGTTTATGAGCAGAATTGGTTCAAGGGTGACTACACATATGAATCCCTGTACCGTGACGCCTGGTACGATAACTGGTTCTACATTCAGGATACAGGCATAGCTCCTTTGCTCATCGGTGAATGGGGAGGCTTCATGTCTCAGCCCAATCTGAAATGGATGACTTACCTCCGTCAGCTTATCAAGGAAAACCGCATCAATCACACATTCTGGTGCTTTAATTCCAATTCGGGAGATACAGGAGGACTTGTCAAGGATGATTTCGTCACATGGGATGAGGAAAAATACAAGTTCGTCAAGGAGGTCCTCTGGCAGGAAAACGGCAAATTCGTAGGTCTTGACCATCAGATACCTCTTGGCAAAAACGGAACAGTCTGTCCGTAATAAGAACCTGTCCACATAGGCTTGTACGCACGTAATACTAATAACCATTTGTTCTATGGATAAAGACGGTGGGTAGTATACGACGGGGTCAAGGGAGTTTGACGCAGAGTGGGCGTATTATAGCCGCTGTATTTTATCCATAGGTTAAATGGTTATTATTGCTCCCCCAATTAACTATTGAATTTTCTGCTTGCCCCGCTGTCGAAAT
>JBJERX010000133.1:0-7094 GCA_051882495.1 Huintestinicola sp.
GTTTCTTTAAGCTTTGGCACTTTTTATACTTTTATGCCGTTTTTTATTGCTTTTGATTTGCAGTTTTAACAAGTGTAGGTTTGCAGCATCAAATCTGATGTCGTAAATGCCCCAAAAAGACTGCATTTATGTAAAAAAACTGCGTCAAGTGCTTCTCTCACAAGCTCCCCGTTATTAGGGAATGCTTATGTCGGAATTTGTTCCGATGAAAAATTCGAAAGAAATAATAGCTTGAAACAACAGCGATTATATGGTATAATAAATGAAATTGTAAGTGCTCCCGTATTTTTCTTAGTTTACTTACAGCACGTATAATATGCAACCATAAAAGTCGTGTGCAATAGTATCAAAAAGCTTATATTATCATCAAAGAAAGAGTGAATACATGAAACGACATATTCTCATCGTTGAAGACACAAAAGAAATATCGGATATGCTCTCCTCGTTCCTTGAGCAGAACGGCTTTGAAACCACATCCGTCAATAACGGAAGCACTGCATCTGAGATAATGAAAAGCGGCTTTTTTGATCTTATTCTAATGGATCTCATGCTGCCATACCGAAGCGGCAGTGAACTGATAAATGAACTGAGGAGCTATTCCGATACACCTGTTATCGTTCTATCGGCAAAATCAATGATGGAAACACGGTTGGAGGTATTGCGGCTTGGTGCGGACGACTATATCATCAAGCCATTTGACCTTAACGAGGTTCTTGTAAGGATAGAAGTAGTTCTGCGAAGAAGCTGTGCCGCAGAGACAGAAGCTAAGATCTTTTCCAGCGGCAAGCTGTGCCTTAACTGCAGCAACAATTCCGTTACGGTAGATGGAAAGATCGTTTCACTTACCGCTAAGGAGCAAAGTCTGCTGCGGCTTTTTCTTGAAAATCCCACAAAGGTGTTCACAAAAGCAAATCTGTACGAATCTGTATGGCAGGACACATATTATTATGAGGATAACACGATAAATGTACATATAAGCAATCTCAGAAGCAAGCTGAAAAAAACATCGGGACATGATTATATAGAAACTGTCTGGGGTATTGGATACCGGCTGAAGGAGGAATAAATATGACGGCACTTATTGCAGCAGCCGCAGCTCTGGCTGTGATATGCCTGCTCCTTCTGATACATATAATAAGATACAAGTCCGCTATGAAGAATATCCGCTCCGAACTTATCCTTACCAGAGACAGAACCTACGACCGTCAGATCACTGTATCCCTTTTTGACAAGGACCTTTCGGATATGGCAGCAGAGATAAACAGGACCCTTTATTATCAGAAAAAGCTGAAGCTTAGCTCCGAGAGGGCTGAAAAGATCATGCGGCAGTCCGTTTCGGATATTGCCCATGACCTTCGCACTCCGCTGACGGTCATAAGGGGAAATCTCCAGCTTTTTGCAAATGAAGAAAAACTCAGTGAAAGCGGAAACGAACATCTACGCATCTGCATTGAAAATACAGATACTCTGAAATCAATGACCGATGATTTTTTTGAACTGTCCGTACTTGAAAGCGATGATGCACACATTATGACACAGCGGCTGGATATAACAGGAGTCTTTCTTCAGTTCATGGCAGATAATGAAGCGGTCATCTCCCAGGCAGGACTTATCCCCGAAATAACCTTTCCCGAAAAAAGCATCTTTATAAATGCCGATGAGCAAATGCTCAGGCGGATGCTGGGGAATCTTCTGAATAATGAGATCAAATACTCAAAAGGAAGATTTTTTGCCGGGATTTATGAAGACGGGAACACCTGCACAATTTTTTTTGCAAACGATCTTACTCCCGAGCATCAGCCCGACCCTGCACTTATCTTTGAGCGTTCCTATCGCGGTGACCGGGCAAGAAAAACCGGCAGTGCGGGACTTGGACTATATATAGTTAAGCTCCTTGCCGAAAAACAGGGAGCAGCGGTAAATGCATCGCTCCATAATAACAGACTTACGATGAATATAGTATTCGGAAAAATAAGCGAATAACTCACTCTTGATCAAACTGCTCCACAGCCATCTGCATAACATAGTCGCCGTCCTCGTCAAAAAGAACTCTCACGGCATTTTCATCAAAAGGGATCCGTATGTCAATATCATTTCCGCTCTCGAAGTCAGTTCCCGAATCAATAAACACATTTCCCTCCCTGTCAAGCATCAGACAGTTTGAAAAGCTGAGCTTAGCCTTTCCCGATACGGCTATACCTATTCCCTGTGCGGAGCCGTTTGCTTCCGTAAATCCCATAACGATAACGTTCTCCATACCACTCATTATCATTGTAAAGTGATCTGCGGCACTTGCACTGTCTGAGTTCACAAGAATTATTATAGGGTTTCCTTCCCAGCGGTCTTCACCGATAAAATAATGCTCTTCTCCCTTGATAAATTCTCCGGTTTCCGGGTCATGTGCGTAGGAATGTGTCATGTCATCCCATGCACCGTCTGCCGCATAGAAATGTGTTCCCCGGGGAGCAAATATCTCACCGAGAGCTTTTACAAGCTTTCCCGAGCCTCCTCCGTTGTTTCGCATATCAATGACAAGATTTTTCTTTCCCTCAGCTCTGTATTTATCGAGTGCTGCGATGACTTCATATTTCATATTGTCATAGTTATCGTTTCTTGCTGCTTCACTGTCAAACATCATTTCTTTCAGGCGAAAGCATACGGTGTCTTCGTTGATCTCGGTCCAGCCGAAATTTGCAGCTTCCACTCCGCGGCAGATAGTATTCAAGGTGGTACAATATCTGTTATAACCGTTCCCCAGCCTCGGAAGCTCCGCTGTTTTTTCAACACCGTTATCGTCAAGATAGGTAACGGTCACGCTGTCACCGCCGTTAACCGATGCACGCAGCGGAAGAAAAAACGCTTCGTTGTCCTTGTCAGCAAAATGTGTTGCCAGACCGTCAAGAGGTGATGTTGTTCCCGCTTCCTCAATGCTCATTCCGTTCCATAAAGTTATAATAGTACCGTTGTGTATCCCTGCTTCTGCCACTGCACCGGTATCATCAGCATTCACTGCACAGGTCCTTCCGTCTGAAAGTCCCATAAGAGAGATCCCGTAATCTCCTGCACCGACGATATCAAATATCTCTGCCATAATACCGTCATATTCTTCCTCACTGTTCAGGTCCTCGTCGCCGTATCCTACATGACCGTCGTGAAATTCACATTTAAAGCGGCACCATGCCAAGCAGCTCATTGCAAAGCTGTGTTCCATGTCAGCTTCCATGAACATAGGATGATACTTGCTGTAAAGCTCGCCCCAGTCAATACTCTTGTGCTCTGCAAGAACATAATGATTTTTCATTACCGTGAATATCTCTTCAAATTCCTTTGTGAAATTCCTTGCACGATATGCAGGATTATCTATACACATGGGCAGGGTAATAAGGCACAATACTGCACATATAACAGAGGACGCTATCCTCACCTTTTTGTTTGCAAGGAAAAATCCCGCAAGGGTTACGGCAGCACCGATATATGTAGGAAGCATCAGCTTTTCAAATCCAGAAAAGCCTGCAATTATCATGCAAACAACAGCAGGAACTGCGAAAAGAATCCTCCATTTTGTGGAGATGATTTTTTCTGACAGCTTTGCGGGAATGATAAGCAGAAGCGACAGAACTATTTCAAGAATAATAAGAACTATATCCAGGATCTCCATATTCCACCACACCTTTCAGAAAGTATCAGTCGATGTCATCATATCGGAAGAAAGTATATCCCAGGCAGAAGAAGACCGCCGATGCGATCACCGAAGCTGCAATAGTGGAAGCTATGTAGGATGTCGGGAGCATGGGATCAAAGGTGAAATACAGCTTTTCCAGACCGTATGTTGCCCATGAATCAATGCTCACAAGCTTACTGAGATTTGATGTGCCCAGAATACAGCTTGTGCTGTTCATTCCGGTATTAATGGGGACAATTGTCAGAAATTCGTTTATAACAAAGCTCAGGATAATTGCAGGAGCGGGCTTTCTTATGATAAACCCAAGAAAAGAAAATTCCATTATTATCCTTGCAATGGGAAATATAAGCATGAACCATCTGAATATCATATCGCTGAGATATATACATGAACCCCAGCCCCAGAGAATTGCTGCAATGATAACAGGAATAATAATGAGAAGCAGATATCCGCTGATGCCGGTTATCAGTGACATAACGATCCTTGCGGAGAAAACCTGCAGCCTCGTATGTCCTGTCATAAGCTCGTAGCTTGCGGTCTTGTCGCCAAAATCCATTGTGCATATCCAGACTGCATTTATCACTGCGAACATTTCTGCAAAAACGGAGATCATATTGATATATGTTGCTGCAAATTCCCCTGCCGTAGGATTGTTCCAGCTCATGGATGATGGTATACTGTATACAAAAACCTCCGCAACTGTAACCGGCATCATCAGAAAAAACACTTTCAACATCAGACTTTTTCTGACATAGCTATAAAAAAGTGATCTTATTATTCTTATCATTATGCCACCCCTTTATTTCATGTCATTTTTTGTGAAATACAGATAACCGATGAAAATATAAATCACCGATGCAGTCAGTGAAAATATCACTGTGCCTGACACAAACTCCGGAGAAAGAGAAGCGTCATATACATAAACATCTTTTCCGTCAATAAATCCAAGACGGGAGTTGAATTCCATAAGCTTTGCCATATTTGAAACAGCAAGCTGACAGGTGATCTCTATTCCCGAAAGCTCTTCAAGGATCATATAAAGTAAAAATTCACCCTGTGTTATAAGAAAGCAGGCGACTGCCGATACGGCAAAGCTGCGGCAGAGAAAGCTTATAAGAATATATCCGCAGCCAAGCCTTATAACAGGCATCAGCATAAAAGCATACCTTATGAGCATAGCTTTAAGCTCCATCTCCTGTCCCCATCCGTTCATAGCCGTAACGATCCCCACGGGAATGGCTGTGATGATGACTGCAAGAGGAACAGTCCATATAAGAACTGCTGTTACTCTTGAAAAAAATACGCTTGCTCTGCTGTGTCCCGATAGTATCTCATAATTAATGGTCTTGTCGGTCTGATCCCAGCCGCATATTCTTGTTATCAGAATTATCATCATGTAGGCAAGCTCCATGGAAAGCACCTCTCCCGATGCTGCCGCAAACTGACCGCCGTCTGTTTCTGCGATATTCACATCAATGAACATCATCGCACTCATCAGCAGACCGACTATGACCGCATATATCGTAACGTTATCACGTTTTATCTGATAATTCAGAGCTTTCAGTATGTTCCACATTTGTATCACCGCCCACAAGATTCATATAATACTGTTCAAGATTCGCTTCCCTCATTGAAAGCTCCAGAGGAATAACGCCGTTTTCAAAAAGCGTCTTTGAGATAGTTCTTATTTCATCAAGCTTTTCATATATACGGATCCTGCCGTCCTTGTCAACATCATACTGAGAGATCCCCATTTTTTCATTAAGAACAGCAAGGGCAATGGGATCATTATCCGTGTGGATATAATAGAACTCGGTGCATTCTTTTTTCAGTTCATCTGCGGTAAGTATGCGTTTTATATCACCGTTTCTTATGAATATATAATCTGTACAAAGCTGAGAAAGCTCACTGAGAATATGTGATGATATTATTATTGTTATGTGCTCCTCACGGTTGAGCTTTTTCAAAAGCTCTCTTATTTCGATGATGCCTTCGGGATCAAGACCATTTATGGGTTCGTCCAGCACCATTATCTCGGGGTGTGTAAGGAGAGCGTTTGCGATGCCAAGACGCTGACGCATACCCAGCGAAAAAGCTTTTACAGGCTTTTTGCCTGTATCGGAAAGACCTACCAGCTCAAGAACCTCATCAATTCGTTTCTTGTCCGGAATGCCCTTTTGTATTCTTTGCTTTTCAAGGTTTTCTCTTGCGGTGAGAGCCTCTTTTGCATAGGGCGTTTCAATTATGAAGCTCATGCGGGATCTTGCTTTTGCAAGTTCCTTTTCATCCGATGCCCCGTATATCCCGATGCTGCCCGCTGTGGGAAGAACAAGTCCCCCCAGCATTTTCATTATTGTAGTTTTGCCGGAGCCGTTAGGACCGATCAGTCCGCAGATGCTGCCCTTTTTTACAGAAAACGATGCCGACTTAACTGCCTTCTGTTTTATGTATTGCTTTGTAAGATCTTTTGCTTCGATCACTATTTCAGACATGATAGTTACCGTTCCCTTTCTGTGAATATCGATGCCCTGTTTTCTATGATTTAATGATAAACCCAATTCTTAAAGAATTTCTTAAATATTCCTTAATTTACAAAATGTTAATATTTTTATGCTATACCCATTTGTTCTATGGATAAAGACTGCAGATAGAATACTTCGGAACCAAGGAAAACTCCCTTGCAAGGCTTGCCGCCCTGCAGGGGAGTTTGACGAAGGGCGGGTGTATTACCGCCGCCGTATTTTATCAGTTAGGGTGTGTTGACACTATCCGAAATGCTCGGATTGCAAACAGATTTGCCGTATTTGATACTAATAACCATTTGTTCTATGGATAAATGGTTATTAGTATCAAGGCAATTTTCCGCAGTAATACTTTCGGCTTGCAAGACGGGCGTTGAGCGGTAGTGTCAACACACCATAGTATAATATGCTTTTTTGTCATCATCTCTCCAGAAAATAGGATGCCTCCATGTCAGCTGCGTGAAGTGCATATGCCAGAGGGAACTTCTCAAAGGCTCTTCCCACAAGATTGATATCCTCAGTCCCGGAAAAGCCCATATGGAACCGTATTGCAAATGCCTCCTCCCGTGTAAGACGCATGAATCCTGTGATTATGTACACGGATTTTTCCCCGTGACCGTATGGGAGCTGGTCATCAATTGTGTAATAGGGCACCTTCTCCCATTCTCCCCTGTCGTTCTTTGCGTTGCGGTAATCCGTCTTGTAGAAATTCACCTTGCATATGTCATGGAGCAGCGAGATAAGTGCAATGGTCTCATCCGATGCACTCAGCCCGTAAAGCTCGCTGACCCTGGGACGCTCCAGATAATCCTTGAGGCAGTCATATACATTAAGACTGTGCTCAAGAAGTCCGCCCTCATATGAGCCGTGATATCTTGTGCTTGCGGGAG
>JBJERX010000134.1:0-28542 GCA_051882495.1 Huintestinicola sp.
GCACCTGACTGTTAATCAGGGTGTCGCAAGTTCGAGTCTTGCCTGGGGAGCCAAAACCGTTGAAAGACGAACCAATCTTTATTCTGATGAATAATGGGTTGTTCGGCTTCGTAATCAGGCTTGAGGGGCGCAGAAAATAATCTGTGTCCCTTTCGCTTTCGTCTTTCCTCTCCCCTGCTAAATAATATCTTTACTATCCCGCATACCATAACGGTTTGCGGGATTTTTTTATGTCCTTTTTTAAATGTAAATATTCTGTTAAAAAACGACATCATATTTTATGTTTTGAATATTCGGTTGTACAATGAAATGATAGATATTTATGCGGACACAACTTTGAGGGAGGTTGACGTCAATGCTGATTACAAGGAAGGAATTGGACTACTATAGGAACCACGACAGCGAAATAGAGATGTATATGGAGAAATTGAAGAAGTGGCAGCTTATTCTTCTTAGGGCAGAGAATTCTTACGGAGCAGCTATGCGATCTGTGCCGGAGGGTGCCGATGTCATAAAGGAGATAAAGAACATACTGAATGATACAGCTGTTTACCTTAATCGGATTGGTGAATTGGATAAAAAGATAGAGGTGCTTTTTTCCAATATACAGGATAGCAAGATAAGAGCAGTAATGTTTAGGTATTATGTACTCGGTGAGTCTTGGGATGATATCACAGCAATAATGGATCTGTCAAAAAGGACGGTTCTGCGCCTTCACGGGTATGGGATAGATGTGATTAAGCGTATGCAGGAGACAGGGGCTACATCTGAATAACTTTACAAAATGACGCATTCTGTCCAAATGCGTCATTTTATGAAAATGCGCATTCTAACCAAATGCGCATAAATGCGTATTCGTGCGCATTTTAATGAATAGAATATTGAATTATCTTGCAGGAGTGCTTTTGCCTCCTGCTTTTTTTGTCCTGATTTGGCACAAGTTGTCATACTTTGTCACAACTTGTCACGATTTGGCACAACTTGACACTTAATTGCGTAAGTTGGCAAATATGAGTTGTATGCTAAATATGTAGCAAGGCTGCAATCGCAGTTTTGTTGCGTACCGTCCGTTTCCGTATTTCGGTTTCGTGTCTGTTTTTCACCCGAATCGGCAAAGCTTCCTTAATGCTGTTTTTAAGGAGGGGAAAGGTAAGACAGCGCTGTTGTACGCTGTGTACATAATGCGCTGTCGGCTCCCGACCCTTTTTGAAAGGAGAGCATTTTTATGAAAAGAGAAATACCCAGACCTTGTAAGCACGGCGGTTGCAATGTGCTTACAACCAATGGCTATTGCGATAAGCATAGCTCTGATAGATTAAAGCCTCGTGTATCAGCTGCACAACGAGGATATGGTTACAAGTGGAGAAAGGCAAGAGAAACCCATTTGCAGTTATATCCGTATTGTGAAGAATGCAAGCGGCTGGGAAAGCCCGGAGTGCTTGCAACCGATGTCGACCACATCACACCGCATAAAGGAAATCCCGATTTGTTCTGGGATCCTAATAACTGGCAGAGTCTTTGCCACGAGTGTCACTCTCGCAAGACAGCCAGAGAGGACGGCGGCTTCGGGAGGGTACCCCCCTACCCCGAGGATTTTTGACCCCCTCAAACCGAGACCGCGCCGTACATTCACACAAAAATTATTCCCACATCAAGGTTTTGCGGAAAATTTGCGAAAATTTTTGATGGGGCCAGAGTCTTTCACTTTTGGAACAAACGACCACATTTTTGAGCATGAGAGGGTAGTAGAAAGAAGGTGATAGGATGCCGACACCAAGTAAGCCCGTAACTGTACTGATGTCTGAAGGAAAGTCTCATAGGACAAAGAAAGAGCTGCAGCAGCGCAAGGACGGGGAGGACTCACTTGCAACCGGTGTTTCTCTCAAGATGAGGAGCGAGGTAAAAGCAAATCCTATCGCCAAGAAGGAGTTCACTCGTGTATCATCTTTACTCAAGAAAATAGGTAAAAATGATGCTCTTGTAGAGGGCGGAATTAACCGATATTGCTCTCTGACTGCGGAAATTCGTGAGTTTGAAGATAAAAGAGAGGTATTCTACAAGAACATTCAGGATCTGCAGAGTGCTTATGACGAGGACAAGGAAAATCATTCCATTGATGATCGTGTTATCCCCGCCCTGGATTACTTCAAGACTCTTGCTCAGATGGAGAGTGCCGTAATAAACCTTGACAAGCAGATAATGTCAAAGCGCAAAATGCTTCTTGATATTGAAAAGGAAAATATAATGACCATTGCCGCCCAGCTTCGCTCTATCCCCAAAAAGGTTGATGGTGAGGACGAAGAAGACGATATGGCACAACTTTTTTCGCAGAATATGAAGACAAGAGGTGCATAATTTATGCCCTTTAGCCAGGAAAAAGCGGATTTTGTTGTCAATTTCATTCAATGTCTGAAGCTCGGTGATGACTTTTACGGTCAGCCTTTTATCCTGCAGCCTTGGCAGAAAGATGCAGTATCCGAGTTCTACGGAACACTCAAAGACAACGGATTCCGTAAATATTGGTATCTGTACTTTGAAATTCCAAAGAAAAATGGAAAGTCTCAGCTCGCCGCCGCACTCGGCTTGTATCATACCTTTGCTGACGGAGCTTATGACGGAGAGGTTTATGTGTGCGCTGCAGATAAGGATAATGCCTCGATCGTATTCAATGCGGCTCTTTCGATGCTCGACCAATGCCCGTTTCTGAAGAAAAGGGCAAAAGTCAAGGCTTCGCAGAGAATAATCGTGGACAAGACCACTCATACGGTTTTCAGAGTCCTTTCCGCAGAGGCATATTCCAAGCACGGATATAAGCCCACCTGTGTAATCTTTGATGAGCTGCACGCTCAACCAAACAGAGACCTTTGGGATATTATGACCTTCGGCTCCGGTTCGGCCAGAAAGCAGCCCGTTTATATCGTTCTTACCACAGCCGGAGATGATCCCGATCATAATTCAATTGGTTGGGAGATACACGAAAAAGCTCGCAAAATATACGAGTTCCGTCATGGTAACAAGGAATATGCGGACAATCCTATCTGGCTCCCGTTTATATGGGGACTTGGTGGCGATTATGAGAAGATAAAGGACATTGACATTTTCGATGAAAAGGTGTGGTATCAATGCAATCCCTCACTTGGTATCACAATTGACATTGATGTGCTTCGCAGTGAAGCTCTTGACGCAAGAAGCAGCAAGGCTTCCGAGCGACTGTTCCGATGGCTTCGCCTTAATCAATGGATATCTGTAAAGACAGTCGGTTGGCTTCCCCTTACTGTTTGGGACGAAACTACCCTTCCTCTGCATGAGATCCCCGACCTAAGAGGTCTTCAATGCTGGGCAGGGCTTGACCTATCCTCGACAACGGACCTTACCGCTCTTGTTCTTACTTTCCCGCCGCAGGGGATACTTACCTTCTGGTTCCAGCTTATTTTTGCTTGGAAACCTGAAGAGCTTGTGAAAGAACACGAGGTTAAAGACGGCGTACCGTATTCATTATGGGTGGAAGAGGGCTATCTTCTGACAACTCCAGGCAGAACTATAAAGCATAGCGTAATTGTTGCCAAAATTATTGAACTCAGTAAAATTTATAAGCTCGCTTGGGTAGGCGTTGACCCTTGGCACGCTGAATATGTTGAGCAGGAGCTTACTGATGCAGATATCAATGTCGCAGAAATACCACAGGGTCTTTTGGATGTTTCTGTTCCTATGAAGAATTGGGAAAGAATGCTTCTTGACAGGGAGATCTATCACGCTGAAAATCCTCTTGCCCGAATGTGCTTTGGAAATGTCGTTCTTTATGTTGACTCCAATCTTAATCAGAAGCCGGATAAGAAAAAGGCAAGGGGAAGGATTGATATCATTTCGGCGGGTATTGACTCTATTGCAATGCATTCAGCAAAACCCGCACCGGTTGATATTTTCTACTCTCCGGAGGTATAAAAAGGAGCATTTTTCTATGAAAAGTCGGAAAATTTCATCAAAAACACAGGTTTTTTGCGATAAATGCAGCGGAATTATCGTTATTGAGGCGGCAGCACTCAAAACAAAACGTTTCTCCGATGGTGTGCAGTTTGACTATTTCCGCTGTGAAAACTGTGGAGAGGTTTATGTTTACAGCGTTACTGATGCAGAGCTTCGCAAAGACATTTCCCGCAGAGGGTTTGTTTCTTCCTCTCCGAGAATGAAGCTTAGAGTTCAAGAGCTGAAAAAAGCAAATGAGTACAGAGTAAAGGAGCTGCCGTAATGAAAAACACTTTTTCGGTATGTGATCAGAAAATTGCCTACAAGCTGATGAAAGAGGGGTTTGAGTGTGTAAAGGTCAAGCCCTCAAACAAGAACCCGGAAGAAAGCCGTATGGTGTTCTATTTTGTAGGTTCAGATGTATTTAAGGAGCGTTTTAATGCGATTTTAAAGGAAGAAATTGCATTAAATAATGAAAAAACGGCTGAAAAATGCGAAAAAAATGACAAAAACGGCGAAAAATCTGCTGAAAATGGAGCTTTTTGCGGAAATAATGCGGATATTGCTCACATCAACACGATGCTCGACAGAATCTTTGACAGCGTTACTGCAATAAATTTTGCTGTTTCAAGAAAGAGCAGCAAGGAGTGATGAAATGGGCTTCTTCGATATATTCAGAAAAAAGAAAGCGGGTGCAATTTATGTCGATCATCACAACTCGTTCTATTATTATGACAATTCCACCCTAGCCAGCAACGAGACCTTGTTTGCAGCGGTGTCAATGCTCTCAAACGCAATAGCTTCAGCACCCGTTGCACTTCATCATAATTTTTATAAGGTCAAGCCTTCGGAACACAGCGTTGCCCGTTTATGCGCTTTTGGTTTCAATCCAAGTATGACCACGTTTGAGTTTATTCGCTCAATGGAAGCGGAGAGGAACTGCTCCGGAGCGGCATATGCGCTCAAGCAATATGATAGAAACGGACGGGTAAATGCTCTTTATCTGCTTAAAAGCGCCGAAGTGACCCCCGTTGTTCATCGTGGTATTCGTGAGCTGTATTATCACATATGCAGTGATGGCTTTAACGATTATATTCATTGCAGTCATATCATTGAAGTTGACTACATTTCCGCTGACGGATACACCAAGGGCATTAAGCCTATTGATGTTCTGCGTAATACATTTGAGTATGACCGTAAGATCAAGGAGTTTTCAGTCAATCAAATGCAATACGGCTTAAAGCCCAATATTGTCATTAAGATAAGCGGAACAACTCTTAATGATTCAATAATGGAAAACTACGATAAAATGATTTCCCGTTATAAGAAAAACGGTATTCTGTATCTTGACAACGGCAAGGAAATTCACGATATGAATCCCGGGAATGTCATTGACCCCAAGGTCTTCGAAGCGGAGCAGATAACCGTAAAAAAGGTAGCTTCGGTATTTAACATTCCGATAACTAAGCTCTGGGGCGATACAAAGTCGTCTTCATCAGAGGAAGAAGACCTTATGTACCTCAAGGATACTCTTCTTCCTATCATCAGAATGTATGAGCAGGCATTTTCTAAAGGACTCCTTTCGGAAGAAGAGAGGATGGACGGCTACGAGATCAAGTTCAATATGAACGGCTTTGCTCGTGGCAATATGTCTGTAAGAGGCGAATTTTATCAAAAAATGATAAGAAATGCCGTTTACAGTCCGAATTTCGTGCTTGAGCTTGAGGATTTACCTCCTTATGAGGGCGGAGATGTCCATTACATAAGCAAGGACCTTGTGGACGTAACACTCTT
Organism: Huintestinicola sp.; assembly: GCA_051882495.1. Lineage (GTDB taxonomy): Bacteria > Bacillota > Clostridia > Oscillospirales > Ruminococcaceae > Huintestinicola. The sequence continues at coordinate 5,758 of JBJERX010000134.1, forward strand.
GCCGGAGCTTACAGCAAAAGAGATTTCAGGAGGAGGTGAGAAAAGTGGCGGAGACAAAAAATTACTTTGATATCCGTAATGTTACGGAAAACTCTGCTGAAATATATGTGTACTCGGCCATTCACCGTTGGGGAGAAGATTATGGTTACAAAAGTGCCAAGGACGTTCAGAGCGAGCTTAAAGCTATCGAAAACATTAAGCAGCTTAACGTATATATCAATTCTCCCGGCGGCGCAGTTTTTGAAGGTATGTCTATAATGTCAATGCTTTCAAGGCTTAAGTGCAAAAAGACGGTGTACATTGATGGACTCTGCGCTTCAATCGCAACGGTAATTGCTTTCGGTATCGGTGCAGAAGTACATATGGCAAGCACTTCGCTTGTTATGATACATAACGCCATTAACGATGTATCCGGAAATTACAAGGATTTTGAAAAGGCGGCTGCCGATCTTAAGAAAATCGATACAAATCTTGTCTCGGTTTATCGTAAGAAATGCGGCGAAAACCTTACTGAGGAAGAAATCCGTAATTATATGGATGAAGAGACCTGGTTCTCAGCAGATGAGTGTTTGTCCTACGGCTTTATTGATATTATTGATGAAGCCGGAACACAGCAGGCTTGCCTGCCTAAGGACTTATATGATCGTTATAAGAATGTACCTTCAAACGTTCTTATATCTGATGATATAACAGGGGAAATCAATCCTGCAGGCGGAGAGAACACCCCTAAAAAAGAAGAAAAGCGTGAAATGACAGCTGAAGAAAAGGCTGTCCTCGACAGAGCCGAAAAGGTGCTTGCCGAGTACGAAAAAAGAAAGGATGATGTTTATTATGCCCGCACCTAACAGATGGTCCCTTGAGCAGACAAGAGCAGGCGTTGCCGCAAATCTCGAAGCAGAGAAGGGTAAGCTTGCAACAATGTATTCCGATGTCGCAACAAAGGCAGAGGAAAGAGAAAAGCAGCAGGCGGTTGTAAATGACCTTACAGAACGCCTTGAGGGTATCAATAAGCAGATAGCTGCTTTTGATGAGGAAGCAAAGCATCAGCTTGAGGCTTCCAAAAAGGAACCCACGCCTCCCACTTCAGAAAAGGATGCCTTCGCTTCTGCTTATGCAGATCTTATCAAGGCAACTATTCGTAAAGGGGCTATCCCCGATACAGCAATGGCAGTACTTAAGCTTGACTCTACAACAGGCGGCGGTTATTTCCTTCCTAAGACCGTATCTACTGAGATAATTACCGAGCCTATGGTCAAGAACCCCCTCAGAGATCATTCCACAATGACAGGCATCTCAAATCTTGAGCTTCCTCGTCTGAACTTCTCCACCGATGATGACGAATTCATTGAGGACGGCGAAGTTGCAAAGGAGATCAAGGCTTCCGGCGCAAATGTTGCTTTCACAAGAAACAAGTTTAAGGGCTTCGTGGATATCTCTGAGAGTGTACTCCGCTCTTCTGTTGTTGATCTTACCGGCTTTGTAAACAACGGTCTTGCTTCTGCACTTGCGACAAAGGAGAGAAAGGTTGCTTTCGCTGTTTCTCCTGCTAAGGAGGCAGAGAAGCACATGAGCTTCTACGAGACTACCGTAGGCATTAAGGTTATGCAGGGCAGCACAATGCTTTCTGCTATCAGAAAGGCTATTGCAGACCTTGATGATATGTTCCTTGAGAACGCTAAGGTTTGTATGAGACGTGCTGATTACCTTGATATCGTTGAGTCTCTTGCGAACGGCAATGCTACTCTTTATACTGCTCCTCCTGAGTCTATCCTCGGCGTTCCCGTATTCTTCTGCAGCAATGCAGTTAAGCCCATTATCGGCGACTTCTCCTACTCTCACTTCAATTACGAGCCCGATATCCTGTTTGAGTCTGACAAGAACGTCAAGACAGGTGTAAACAGCTTTGTAATTACTGCGTGGTTCGACCACCAGATCAAGCTTGCTTCTGCCTTCCGTATTGCGGAAGTAGCGGGTGTCTGAGTCTGCCGAAGGTGAAGATACGGCGGTAAATCAGTTGCTGTCTTCACTGTCTGCCGATGAGGATACTACAACAGCCTCCTCCGATGACGCCGGCGTAATGACCGCCGACGTCTCGGTTGGTGCAGACGAAGCCGATGCCACATCATCGGAAGCTGTGGATTATTCGGCAATGACAGTTGCTGAGCTTAAGGACCTTGCAAAAGCAAGAGGGCTTTCCGGGTACAGCACAATGACAAAGGCTGAGCTTATTGCCTTGCTTGAAAGCTCCGAGTAAGGGGTGAATGTACGTGGCAATTGAGATTATGTGTGATGATGTCTGGATAAAAGAGGTATCGCACTACTTAGGCTCTTGTGGGCTCGAAATGTTTGAGGCTAACCTTGATGAGAATGAATATAAACTGATTGGCAGTTTGGTAAATCAGGCGTTTGCAAGGTTAAAACAAGCTACCTGTGTTGATTGGAGTAATAGCGACAATCCTATGGTAGTTGATGCTGTTAACGGTTTGTGCTACTTGTCTTACTATGCTATGCGAGATGATGCCAAGAATACTACTTTCTTGGAACAATATGTGGGTAACAGGATATTTGAACTTCAAATGACGGAGGAATCCGTTAAAGCAAGGAGTGAGCAGAGTGGCGGTTAAGAATAAGACAATCGAATTTCTGCATAAGACCGTCACCGTAACAGAGCTTGCCCAGGAGAAAACGGACTGGGTGTGCGAGCGAAGAGCGCTTGCCTCCGTATCTCTTGCCACAGGGAAATTATACTACGAGGCAGCACGCACGAATGAACAAGATACCGTGCTTTTTCGGACAAACTATGCCAAATGGATGGACGAGCTTAATAAAGTTGACTGGCGCATTCGATATAAAGGAACTGTTTATCGTATAAAGCAGATCGCAAATGTGAATGAACGTAATCTTGAAATGCAGTTTAGGGGGGTGTCTGCATTAAATGATTAAGCTTTCAGAGGTTCCCGCCCTTCTGAGAGAAACGGGCTTGCCCTTCGTCTATCACGATTTTCGCAGCAATAAAGGTGACATGCCCGATTATCCTTATGTGGTATGGTACAGCAAGAACAGCAAAAATTTCGGAGCTGACAACGTAGTATTTTGCGAAAATAACGGGGTTATGATTGAGCTGTACTCCGAAGTCAAAGACCTTAAGACAGAAAAGTGCATTAAAGATGCATTGACGAAAGCAGGTATATTTTACGAAACCTCTGAGACTGACTTAGAGGAAGACTCAGTACACATAGTTTATTTTTCAATTTCCCTTTTGGGGTAATAACAAATTTTCAGAAAAGGAGAGATTATTATGGCTGGTGAAGCAAACAAGATCGAGTATGGTCTTTGTAATGTGTATTATGCGCCTCTGTCTTACGACACAGAGACACAGACATATACATATGAGACTCCTATTCCTATCCCCGGCGGCGTAAGTGTATCGTTCGACCCCTCCGGTGATGCAAATCCCTTCTTTGCCGATAACATCAATTTCTTCAACGTTAAGACAAATGCCGGATATGAAGGTGACCTTGAGATCGCAACTATCCCCGACTCGTTCAGAATTGATATTCTCGGTGAAAAGGAAGTTGACGGAATGCTTGTCGAGAACTCTGATGCACAGGGTAAGGAGTTTGCTCTGATGTTTCAGTTCGAGGGCGATGTTTCCGGCAAAAGACACATCTTCTACAGATGTTCTGCACAGCGTCCTTCCGTTGCATCTTCCACAAAAGAAGAAACAACAACTCCCAACACCAGCACGCTTACGATTACATGTATGGCTCGTGAGAACGACCATAACGTTAAGTCTGCGCTGCTTGAGTCTAAGAATCCTACACGCTACGCTAAGTGGTTTACTGAGGTTCAGGAGCCTGTTGAGGACGCTGCTTAATTTATAAGTATGTTCGTGTAATAAATCGGCACGTTGGCTGATGCCGATGTGCCGATTTTCATAAAGAGGTGTTAAAATGGGCGTTTCATATGGTCTTAGCAAATTATATTATGCGGTCATATCCGACAATGGCTACGGTACTCCGAAGCATCTGCCCGGTGCAGTTAAAATTGACCTTACCCCGATAACTCGTGATATTAAATTCACAGGTCTTGACGGTGAGGAGAAGAAACCTTACACCATACTTGACGGGTATGACGGCACAATAGAATCTGCAGGTCTTACAGATGATTTTCTTGTTAATATTCTCGGGTATTCTCGTGATACTGACGGAAGCCTTGTTGAGGACGGTTCTGTTATTGCCCTTCCGAATTGTGCGATTATGTTTGAAACTTTGGGAGAAAAGACACGTCATCGCTATTATTACTGTGAGTTTCTTCGTCCTTCGTTCAGCGCAGAAACACTGAGCGAAAGTGTAAAAGTTGATACAGTTACCTTGTCTGTACGCATAAGAAAGCACCCGACAACAAAGAAAATAAAGCGGATTTTAAAAGATACATCTGCAGACTCATATAAGACCTGGTTTACGGCGGTGGTATAAATGATAAAGACCATAAAAATAAACGATACTACCTTTAATCTTGCGGCAACAGGCAGGGTGCTTGTGGAGTATAAGCAGCAGTTCGGGGTTGATTATTTTGATGATTTTCTGCGGATAAAGGCTATAAACACCAATATTTCCGCCGATGAAATTCAAAAGGCTGCTATTACTCTTGAGGTCGGCTACCGCCTCATTTGGAGTATGGCGAAAGCAGCAGCGCCTGATACTATTCCCGATCCCGATGTGTGGATGGATAGTTTTAAGGATTTTCCGCTTGTGGCTCTTCTTCCGCAAGCAATGGATCTTCTTGGGAAAGCGTTTGAACAGGCTATAGCAGACGGTAGCTACGGCTCCGGACGTCTCACTTCCGAAAATCTTGTAGCTTGCTGTCTGGCCTGTGGAATGAGTATGGACGATATAAGCAATCTGTCAATAGGCTTTTTGCTTAACAGTATTTCAGAGTACATTAAAATCAAGAACGGGGGCAAAGCTCCCTCCGGAACAAAGCGAAAAGCTACTCAAGCAGACTTTGATGCTTTTTAATGGGGTGATATCTTGGGTATTGCAGGTTTGGATCATCTTGCAGATGATATCGTTGAAGCGTGTACAAGCGGGATAGGTATGGATAGCATTACCGAAAGTGCTTTTGCTGCTGCAAAGGAGTGCGCTTCTGAATGCCTTGAAAATATACGAGCGGATTGCCCCAGTGACAGCGGTGAATACAAAAAAGGCTGGGTAATGCGAAAAACAAAGCAAGGATATGTGGTTTATAACAAGACCCGTCCCAATTTGGAAATGCTTCTTGAACACGGTCACTTGATTACACAAGGATCTAAGAAAGGTCAGCGTGTAGAAGCTCACCCTCATATTTACGATAATGCAGATAAGGCCAGAGAAAAATTTTATGATATGTGTGTAGATATTGTATCATCTGGCGTACGTTTGAAATTCAAGAGGAGAAAGTAAGATGTCAGAAACAAAAGGTGTTAAAATTCGATTTGAAGCCGATGACAGTAAGCTCCAATCTTCTTTAAAAAGCATTGAAAGCGAGTCAAAGAAGCTTCAGAAAAGTCTAAAAGAAATTGACCGCCTGCTTGAGCTTGATCCCTCGAATACTACTCTGCTTACGAAGAAGCAAGAGCTATTATCTAAATCTATTGAAAACACCTCAAAACAATTGCAGTCGATGGAGGCTTCTCAGGAGAAAATAACCGCTGGATATAAGAACTGGGAGAAAAACAAGGACGCAATTGAAACAATAAAAGAATCTATAGTAGATCTTCGTCGCAAGCAAGATGAACTTACTGAGAATTATAAGGAAGCTCAAAAGGCTTACGAAGCAGGACTTATTCCTGAGGAAAGCCTTAGCAAAGCCCGCAAAGCGGTTGATGACGTAAAAAATAAAATCCGAGAGTTAAAAAGTACTACAGAAACGCTTAAGGGCGAAGATGGTTTAGTAAACGAAGATGTATATCAGCATTACATACTCAGTACCGAAAGCTTAAGAATAAATCTGCAAGCACTTAATGTACAGCAAGAGCAGCTTAATGCGACATTAAACGGTACCGACAATGCAACTGAAGACGCTGCAGCAGCTCTTGACGAAGAACGTCGTGCGGCAGAGCAGGCTGCACAAGAGGAAGCCGCACGAAAAAGAGCGGTTGAGCAGGCTGCAGCAGCAGATAAAAAAGCCAAGCAAGCGGCTAAGGATTACTCGCAGGCACTTGATAACCTCAAAAATTCTGCAAGTAAGGTTAAAGATGATATTAAGAGTATGGCTACTGCCGTTGCAACAGGAGTTACGGCAATAGGCTCTGCTGTTGCTGCAGGAACTACAGCAGCTACCAAAGTTGGAATGGAATTTACAAGTTCTATGTCCAATGTTAAGGCTCTTTCCGGGGCGACAGTTGAAGAATTTGAAGCACTTGAGAATGCGGCTGCTTATGCGGGTGCAAACACCTCAAAAACAGCTTCAGAGGCTGCTGATGCATTAGGCTATATGGCTCTCGCCGGTTGGGACACAACTCAAATGCTTGACGGTCTTATGCCCGTCCTGAGAGCGTCGGAAGCAGGTTCTATGGATTTAGCTACCTGCTCCGATTTGGTGACCGATTCGATGTCTGCAATGGGCATTGCTGTTGGAGATCTCAATCATTATCTTGACGTTTGTACAAAAGCTCAATCTTCATCAAATACATCATTACAACAGCTGCTTCAAGCATACATAGGCTGCGGCGGTACTCTTAAAAATCTGAATGTTTCTATGGAGGAGTCTGCTGCTGTTCTCGGAACTCTTGCGAACCGAGGCATTAAGGGTGCGGAAGCAGGTACGGCTCTTAATTCTATCCTGGTTAATCTTGTCGGCGCAAATAAAAATGCCGCAAGTGCTATGAAGGAACTCGGTGTATCTGCTTGGGACGAAAACGGAAACTTTATCGGTCTCGCAAATACACTTAAGGTGCTGAATGGTGCTCTTGCCGATTGTACCGATGAAGAAAAGAATCTTTTTGAAGCTCGCATTGGCGGTAAAACACAGATGGACACTCTGCAGGCACTTATTTCGGGTGTGGCAGGGGAGTATGACAATCTCAATGAGAAGCTGAACAATGCCAACGGAGCCCTTGAGGCTACTGCAAAAACTATGCAGGATAACCTCACAGGTGATATTACTACACTAAAAAGTACACTTGAAGGTGTAGGGATTACTATTTACAATTCACTTGAAGAACCTTTCCGTTCCGCAGCAAAAGAAGCAATAGACTCAATTAGAGGGCTTAATTCTAATCTTTCGGACGGTGAAATGGCTGAAAGTATAAAGCGAATAGCAGAAGCTTTCAGCGAGTTGCTTAAAAGTGCCGCAGAGTTCGCAGCAGATGATGCGATACCTGATATTATCAATTCACTCGAATGGATAGCAGATCATTCTGATTTTGTAATATCCGGGTTAACAGGTATGGGTGCCGCATGGGTGACGTGGAAATTAGGGAATGTTGTATTACACGTTAAAGATTTAATAGCGGCAATAAAGCTGTATAAAACTGCATCGGCTGAGTCTGCAGCGGCACAGGCGGCTTTGACTACAGCTACTGAGGCCGTAACAGCTTCTGAAACGGCTCACGCTACCGCTGCGGGTAGTGCAACAACTGCAGAAGCGGGACTGACTACGGCATCAACTGCTACTACTACTGCAAATACTGAACTCGCTGCTGCTGCTGCTGCAGCAGGGACAGCGGAAGCAGATTTGGCTACTTCAGCCGCAGCAGCAGCAACAGCAGAAGCAGGTGCCGCAACTGCCTCGTCCGCTACTGTAGCAGCAAATGCGGAGACAGCCGTTACCGCAGTTGCAGCAGGTGCAGCACAGACGGAGCAGGCAACGTCCGCAACAGCAGTTGCAACAGCAGAAACGGGAGCCGCTGCCGCATCATCTACTGCCGCGGCTGCTAATACGGGACTTGCAGCATCTTCATCAGCTGCAGCGGCTTCTCAAGCACAACTTGCCGCTGCTGCCAAGATGACTACAATGGCTCATCTTGCTATGGGAGCTGCAATCGTTTCTGTTGTCGCACTCCTCGCAAAATTCATTGCAAGTAAGATTGATGCAGCAGCTGAAGAATTACGCAATAAAAATAAACTCTCAGAAACAACACAAGCTCTTTACGATCAAGCTAAAGCCTACGAAGAAACAACGGCGGCAATAAAAACCAATGCCGCCGAAGCGGATCACAATGCGGAAGCGTCATATAATCAATGGAATGCCATTAAGGCTCTTGTTGACGAGAATGGACGTGCGAAAGGTTCGGTTGAAGGGCTTGAGAATGCTGTTTCCCGATTGAATGCAATATCCGGCCAAAATATTGAGGTTGTCAACGGTCAGATTGTTGGATATCAAGACCTTGAAAAGTCAATGTCTGAGGTAATAGAGACAGCCCGTAAGCAGGCAAAATTGGACTTTATGGGCGACAGCTATTCTGAAGCGGTAAGCAATATCGACCAGGTAACTGAGGATATTGAAAAATCGAAGAAAAAGCTTCAAGAACTTGTTGGCACAGGCGAGTATGCGAATAGGGAAGGCAGTAAAAATTGGCTTGAAAATAAGCTTGCAAGCGGAGAATTAACGAAAGAAGAGAAGAAAAACTATCAGGCGCAACTTGATGAGATAAATAATCAGATTGCCGAAACTACCGTACAGGTAAGCTCCCTTCAATCATTAAAAGACGATTACTCTAAGGTAATGGAGGATTATGAAACAATCCTTTATGACCGTGACAATGAAGTACTCCACAAAGATAAGGCTAAGGCAACACGGGAAGCCTATGGTTTAGACGCTAAAGCTCTTGAGGAAACCAACCGTGAAAATGCTAAGTTAGCCGCAATGGGAGTCAAGCAGTCTTGGGAAGATCTTGTTGCAGACCTTGAAAATCTTGACAACGATCTTGCAATAAAAAATGTCTCTGAGGAGGACTATTGGGCAAAGCGCAGAAAGCTCCTTGAAGACAGCCAGTATAAGGAAAACGCCGAATGGCACAAGTATTATGACAAGGTTCAGGATTATTATGATAAGCTTTCGGAGGAAGAAAAGAAAGCTGCTGATGACAAATTAAAAGAGCAGAAGGAAAAAGAAAAAGAAGACCTTGAGGATAAGATTGATGCATTAAAGCTGAAAGCCGAAACGGAAGAAAGCTACACTAAAGAAATGCTCTACAATGAGATGGAGATACTCATCTCAGGTCTTGATAAAGAAGATGATATTTATAAGAAATACAATGAGGAGATAATAAAAGGTAGAAAGGCACTTGCTGATGAAACCTCTAAAACTCTCAAAGAAGGCTTAAAAACCGATGTTTCGGAGATTGAAAGTCAGATAAAGAAGGTCTCATCTGAGTATCAGACTAAAGTCAAGGATCTCCTCAACGCTAAGCAGACATACTTCAATAAGTTGTTTGATACGAGCGAATTTACATCTAAGTCTACTCAGACTGTGAATGGAAAAGAAGCTGAAGTATTTGGACTTGCGGATCCGGGAGAGGCATTGAAAAAGCTTCAAGCGTATCAAAAGGCTTACGATAAGTTAAAGTCTCGTGATGTTTCAGATAATGTCCTTGCGTGGATTGATACATTGGATCAACAAACAGCAAAAGACACAATAGATGTGCTTAACAGTATGTCCGATACAAAGTTTGCGGATTATAACAAAAACTTTGACGAATATAAAAATACTGCAGAGCAAATGTCGGCGAATAAGTACGACGCTGAAATTCAGCAGCTCAACAAGGATTTTGTGCAGAACGTTACAGATTTGTTGGACACACTTCCCGAAAAAGCTAAATCGGCGGGTAAATACACCGCTGAGGGCTTTGCAGAAGGTATTACTATCGGTTCAGCAGATATAACTACCGCTGTAAATGATATGACACAAAACACGCTTGACGCAATAAAGAAGGGGTTAGATATCAATTCTCCTTCAAAGGAGACAGAGTCTTTAGGTGAATATACCGCAAAGGGCTTTGTAAATGGATTTAACTCTGAGAGTATGGCGGGTGCAGTCGACGATTTTGCAGATACTTTTATCGCAAAGTTGGCAGAAAAGGATCCCGACATCAGAGCGGCTATGGAGTCCACCTTTACCGGTAATATGTCTGCAGTACTTTCGGATATGAACAGCCTTGCAAGCAAGGCTCTGCAAAGCATTTCCTCTGTGCTTTCTCAAAGCCTGCCACAGCTTCCTGATATTTCAAAGCTTTCCCTTCCTACTGTTGAGGTTTCGGAAGCGGTTACTGCTTCGGCGGATACCGCTGCAATAGAGCAGATAAACAGCAAGCTTGACCGCTTGATGGGTACATTGAGTCAGCTCTCAAGCGGAGTATCCGGCGGTATTCCTGTTGCGCTTGACCTGACCGTAGACGGCAAGCTGCAAGCGGATATGGATAACATTATAGCAGTTATTCGTCAAAAATTCAATAATATTTCTATTCAGTCAGGCAAAAAGGTATTCAGCTATTAAGTGAGGTGTGAAGAATGGTTAAAATAGGCTCTCTTGATATTACAAATCGAATAAATCAGGGTGGTATATCCGAGGGAGCGGAAAAAGTGACTTCGGATAATGAAGGTGTCAAGGGAGCCTATCCTTCTTACTCGTTTACTCTTAGCTGTGTGACCGATACGGAAAAAGCCCTGCTTGACGGGTATGCTGTTTCCAGTTCGGTAAGCGTTACCGTGGACGATACCGCATTTACAGCGTCCATTGAGAGCTATACATCATCCATACAAATTGAATGTGATGATCTTAGGCTTTGGAACGTTAATATGAACATTAAGGGCACTGCACTTTTATGATATGAGGGGTGATGTTGAATGCAAATGACTATCGGCGGCGTTTCGGTTGACCCATATATCCAGAGTTATTCCGAAACCATTGAAAAGGTTTATGATACTACCAATGCATTTATTGCTGCTGACGGAACGGAGCATAAAAAGTGTCAAGGCACCCGTAAAAAGCTTAGCGTGACCCTAGGGAATGTTCCTGCAAATATCAAAAACCAGCTTAAAGTAAAAAGCAGCCTTTCGCAGATAACAGTATCCGCTCTTGGAGTTTCCTCCCTCTGTACGCTTGATAGCTTCAGCGCAGTAAGCATTATTCAGACTGACAGCCTTAATCTTTGGACTGTAAGTTTTACTATATCTCCCATTGCTATTTCGACCGAGGGCTCCGGAACAGCTTGCGATTACTCTGTCACTCATTTGGGTACAGAATATACTCTCGCAGACGGAAAGCTCCTGGATGATATAAGGATATCTGTAAATGCAGGCGGTGCACCTGTTTCGGGTATATGCGCAACACAGCTCACATTTAAGATAAATACTTTAAAAGTGGGCTTCCGTCCGTATATACAGGCTTGCGGGGAGTGTACGGTAAATGGGGTGAACGCTCCAACATTTTACGTTTCAGGGCGCTCATTTGAGAACGGTATATATACTGTAACCGCTACCGATAGAACGCTTTTTCTTGATGCTCCATTTGATTACACTACCTTAACTGACTTAGTTGATGATAAAAATACAGTTCCTCTTTCAAACGTTGTATCGGAAATAGCAAGGCAATGTGGATTTAGCAGCGGAGGGAGCACAGGAGGCATACTTGACCGAATACCTGTTGCAGATCTGCAAACTACCTGCAGAAGCATTCTCGAAGCCATATCGGTAATATCGTGCGGCATTTTCTGCTGCAGCAGCGGAAATTCGCTCAACTTTATCAGATATGGATCTTATCAAAGCTCTATTGTTCTTTCTGATTCGAAATGTACTGACATATCGGTAGGTATGGAGAAAGGACCTATTGCAGGCGTACAGCTGACAAATAACAGCACCACTTCCGGCGGAAGCGAAATATTTGCACAGGGCAGTGTTGGCGACTCCCTGACAACTATTCTTATCACATCCAAATATGCAACTGCGGCAATAGCTGCAAGCTTGTATAACTCCCTGCAGGATAAAAGCTATACTGCATTTTCGATAGCACACGCTATTGTATCTGATTATGTAGCGGTATGTACTCAAATTGGCTTTACAGACAGTACAGAGACCTTTATTGCGGGAGAAGCAACTACAATCCTGTCTTTATCCGGTATTTATGCCGTTTTAGGTGCTTCGGTCAATGTAGAGACAGTCTGGGACTTCAATGGTGAACTTACCCGCAAGGTTAATGCACAAATCGAAGAAGGCAGGAAATATCACGGTGTTTCTATAAACAGCAAGGACGGCTTTACCTGTGAGGGTACCGCTGGCAAAATTACAATGGCAGACGGATCTATTACGTTTTATTCAAACAGTACACCGATAGTAAATGAGGGGTAAATATGGAAGATAGGAATTTGTTAATAAAGGACTTAGGAGACGGATTGTTTCTCTTTGGGGATCATCTTATATGCTCAGAAAAAGCAATATCTTGTGAGATTGTTTCAGATAAGGATAATACCACTGTTATTCGAGAGGAGTATTCACGATATTATATAGATCACACTTTTGTATATGAAAATACAGAACTGCCTAAAATTCTATCTCATTCCTGGGAGCGGATTTACAAGGAAAGCGAGAGCTGAATATTTAAAGTACAAAGGAGCGAATTAAATGCCAGATATAAATGCAATGATAAAAGACTTGGGAGATGGATTATTCTTTTTTGGCGATCAACTTATATGTGCGGAACCTGCAATTGCTTGCGAAGCTTATTATGATATCGATATTGCTCAACTTGTTGTCAGCAAGGAGTATTCGAGATACTACTTAAGATTTTCCTACACTCAAGAAATAACAGAAGACGGCGTTAAATGGATAATGCATTGGAAGAGAGAATATAAAGCAGAGACAGGAGGAAACAATGGCTGATACTACAGAATATTTAAAAACTACTTTAGTGGACCTGGGAGATGGTTTATATCAAATTGGGGATGATTCATTTCCACATTGTATCAAACCTGTCATTAGCGTTACCCGTGTGTCTGCCAATGAAGTTAAGTATGAATATGATAATTTCTACATATTTGTTACCGCTGACGGTTCGGGAGACGAGAGGCATAATTTCCATTGGAAGAGAGTTTACAAGTAAAGGCAGTGAGCGTGTATGCGTGATTATTTGTTTGAACTTAGAAAAGAAGCTGGGTTAAATCAGGAGACCGTAACAGAAATACTAAAGAACAAGTACGGTATTTCTACAAATTATGGCTCAATAGAAAGAGGACAAATTAGGAAAGATATAAGCGACAGCTTCGCAAAAGTGCTCGCAGAAATTTTTCACACAACTCCGGAATATATACTTGCTTCTGAAGAAGACAGTGACGGATTCGTAGGTCACTTTCATACTGTACAAGATACATCAAAAAAACATAATAACATACATTATTCTGAAAAAAGAGTGCTAAATGAAGAAGAAAAGGCTTTTATAAACAAATGGATGCCTCTTGTAGAAAGACGATTAGAAACAAATATCCGCAGATATAGCCACGCACTTTCCTTAGGAAAGTTTACGGAAGACGAAGCATATGAAGAAGCAATGATCTGCCTGATAAAAATGGCAATGGATGTATGTTCATCTGATGAAGAACTCACAGAGTCTAATATACAGGCACGCCTTTCTATCCGTATTCGACAAGCTGTAACTTTATGCATAAGAAGAAATTTAGCACAAAAAAATAAAGCTAATTTATGCGCTTCATGTATAGATAAATCAATTTCTGATGAAGCAAATTCAAAAGACTTTCACGATATTATACCATCCAACAGTAGGCCAGTATATAAGACGGTTGAAAGCTCGATTTTTATTTCTGAATTGTTTAAATACTTGACTCCAGAACAAATAGAGTTGTGTAAGCTGCTGATGTGTGGGTACAGTAAATTCGAACTCGACCGCACAGGAGTAGCTACAGAAAAAAATTTAGGCGAGATACGTTTTTATGCAGAGCAGCTTTTAAAAGAAGGACACATAATCTGGCCCCTTGATAAAATGGTTTCGGATTGTTCGGGTGTTTATTTTAAACCTTACTCACACGGATCAAAATGGGCAACGGCTATAATCTATAAAAAAAAATCTTATGCTTTGGGCAACTATAAAGAACTGTATGATGCTATTGAAGTGCGTAATTGTGCGGAGTATCATATTCAAGCAAATGATTTTACTGATTGGTTTGACCGTCATATGTCCCAAAAAGATAAAAAGTTCATTTTCCCTCTTGAGGAAGATAAGAATTTTGAATACATAGAACTTTCTGATTTTTCTATTGTTAAGTATATCCGAAGTGATCCAGAAGAAGGAATATCATATAAGGCAGGGACAAAGCTCCCTTGGCTTCTTCGGTTATCCGGATCTAATTTTAGATTTGATACAAAGGAGAAAGCTATTGAATTTAAAAAAGAAGCCATACGTCATATGACAATAGGTGACTATGATACTTGGCATACTCCGTATGTATATGTATTCAACAAAGTACAATCTTTTTTTGAGATAAAGCAATTTGATTCAAAGTTTAAAGTTATTTTTCATAATAGACCTGTTAAAATATATGATACGAAAGAGGAAGCACTTGCCCTAAAAAATGAAGCAAACCGACATATAAAAAAAGGTGACTTTAAAGTATGGTTTGAACAGTGGAAAGCTGAAAATAAGCCTAATAACGGACCAATACGAAAATTTTTTAATGCTCGGCATAAAAATCGCCCTTATACAGTATCATACGCCAGAGGTAAAGGACAACGAATACTGACGATTGGCTGCTATGCAGAGGAAAAAGAAGCCGATATCGTTGTTCAAGAAGCGAATGCACACCTTGAAAAAGGAGATATTGATACTTGGATTGAAGAATATAAGACCTCTAAAACCAAGCAAATGAAGGATGAAACTATGCTTGAAAATACAGATATCAAACCTAATGAGAGTAAAATGGAGACCGTTATTATTTTAAAGAGAATAAAAAGTAAATGGCAAGTCTTGTGTGGTTCTGAACTTCTGGCCAGCTTTGACAGAGAAACGCTTGCCGAACAGGTCAAGCAGATGGCAGAAGCAGCAATAGCAAACAATTCTTTTGACGAGTTTAAGTCGAATTTTGTAAAGGGGTGATGTTTATGGCTGAAAACAAAAAGCCGCCTACGCTGAGGTCAATAGGGGATAATCTGGTTAAATGTGAGAATGGTGCTTTGCTTGACGGAGATCTCCCTGATAAGGTAGTGAAAGTTGCCGACCACGTACATAGAATTTATTACGGCTCTCGGATATTTCAACTATCCTACGATTATGATAAGGCAACAGGCACCAAGAGCAATATAAAGCTTGAGGAAATAAAAGAGGAGGAGTGATGTATATGTCAAAAACAAATCTTGGGCTTGTCGAATATGCTCGCAAGCAAATCGGACGTCCGTATTGGTATGGTACATACGGAAATATCGGGTCAGCGGTATTATATTCGGCAAAGAAAAAGCAGTATCCTAAATACTACGCCCCTTGGACTGACTTTCCGGAGCAGTTTGGTGAGAGAGTTCACGACTGTGTAGGCTTAATCAAAGGCTACCTGTGGAGTGATTCGCCTTCATCGGCACCTAAATATAACGGGTGTCAGGACGTAAGCGCAAATGATATGCGCTCTCTTTGCAAAGAAAAGGGGACAATTTCTTCAATGCCTGATATTCCCGGAGTGCTTGTTTTTATGAGCAGTCACGTTGGCGTTTATGCTGGTAATGGAGAGGTTATTGAAGCAAGAGGACACGAATATGGCGTAGTCGTTACAAAACTCTCCGAACGTCCTTGGAAGTATTGGGGGAAATGTCCATTTATTGAATATGGTGTCCCGTCTACGATAACAGTTAAGCCCGGTACCTGGAATGTTCGCAGCGGACCGGGTACAAAATACAAGTCTGTTGCTATTGTGCGGGGCGGTACTGTTATCACGTTCAGCAAAACCGCTGATAATGGGTGGAAATACCTCCCAAGCTATAAAGGCTGGATATCACCTAAAGGTGTAGAATAAGAAAGGCGGTGTATTATCTGTGGAAAATATAAAAAAGTGGTTTGTTGCGGTGTGCTCAGTTTTGTCCAGTTGGCTCGGTTTGCTGTATGTTCCGATGATCGTCCTTGTAACTTGCAATATCATTGACTAAGGCACGGGGCTTTGTGCGGCAAAATACCGCTCTGAAACAGTGAGCTCCTATAAATCAATCAGGGGCATAGCCAAAAAGGTGTGTATGTGGCTTTTGGTGGCTGTCGGAGCTATTCTTGACTGGCTGTTGGACTTTGCCGCCTCGAATGTCGGGATAACAATACCTTTTCATTTCCTTATAGCCTCTGTGGCTGCTGTATGGCTCATTGCAAATGAGATTATTTCCATTTTGGAAAATATTAAGGATATCGGAGCCCCGCTACCTCCGTTTCTGGTTAAGCTGGCCAGAAACATAAAATCAAAAACGGAAGATGCCGCAGAGCTGCAGCTCAATTCTTCAAAGGAGGAGAAAAAGTAATGGCTATAAAATTTCTTGAAAAGAACGTGACTCCCAATGCACAGTTCACAACCATAGAGGTTGGTGAAAAAGAAGAGTCAAATATTTATGTAATAAAGGTGAATTTCAGTCAAGGGTACAATTTTTATCATTTTCGTTTGCTTAGCCCCTATGCAGATTGGGGCATAGCCCTTAGTGAAGCCGCAGTAGAGCTTAATACTGCAGACGATGGGACATTTAACTATAGGGGAGACGGCATTCTTTGCGGGTATTGGACTAATGGCTTAATACTTACTCAGCCTATGTTACAATCATTTTACCTTATTGTAACAGCTAATCATGCAAATAATATGATCAAAATTGCTGCATCCAATTCTTCTGTATATCCCTTTATTGACTGTCAGTGATTCACAACGAAAACAGCCCCGCCGATTAGAGTAATCGACGGGGCTGCCTCCGAACTTTCTAATAAAAAGTGAAATAATGTGGGAGGTCGAAAACCACGATTTGATTATATCATAAAAAATAAAAAACAAAAAAATGCGCCGGACAAGAGTGGACTAATCTCTTGCTCCGGCGTTTTGTCAGTTTTTTCTTCATACAAAGAGGTTGTACGAGTTATATGAACAGTTTTGAGGGAAGCTGGACTACATATTTTCTAAACTGACGGTAGTATTATATCATACTTGCAACTGCACACAAAATAAGCGTCCGCTCATTTTATATTAAGGTTAACTAATTGATAGCCTTCTAAGTCTCCTTCTTCAATAGGCGGCTTGAAAACAGGATCAAAGTCCTTATCGTCCATAGCCCTCTCAAGCAGCTCGCATATTAAACCTGTCAAGCTTATGCCGAGTTTTGCGGCGAATGCCTTATACTCTTCTTTTTTGCCTTTAGGAACGCGAATTTGAATATTATCGGTCTTTTCGGCAAGATACTTAACGCACGCCCTTTTTTGAGCATCATTGTAAGTTGCACCCATAGTAAACAACTCCTTTCCAATATTATTATACCACTTAAAATATATAAATGCTATATACATAATGCACAATAAATTTTTGAAAATTTGGGTAAAATACCTCTTGTATATAGCATTTATATATGATATAATATAATTACAGTAAAGATGAAGGGAGGGAAGCTCAATGGCAAAGAAAAAGAAAAGCCGCTCAAGAGGAGGACAGTCCTCAAGAGCGGATAAGAAAGTAGTCGCAGCGACTATTTTCGCAAGCTTGGCTCAGGCGGTTTACTTCATAGTAAAAACCATCAAAGAGCTGAAAACCTAAGCTGAATACTTAAGAAAGGGGGTGGGAACACCCTGCCCCCTCTCCTAAAGATTATAACATATAAATAGGACGGTGTCAATATGAAAAAGAAAAATATTCTTACAGGCGTTCTTATTCTGATAGGCGTTATCTACGTTATCTTAACGATTATTGAGATAGTAAGGTGGTGAACAGTATGAAAAGATATGCAGAAGAACTCAGAGTGCTGGAGCAGCAGATATTTTTCAGAGCGGGAAAGCCTTTTGATATATTCTCCGCTCAGCAGCGTGAAGCTGTACTTGAACAGCTTGATAAGCAAGATCCTATATTTGATTTGCTTACTGAGTATATGCGATATGCCTCCCTTAATGCCGATTGTGCATAACGCTTATTGAGGCTTTACCGCCGGTCTTTTGAGCCTGTAATCAAGACCGGATCCAGCGGATAGTATTGTATAGCAGGTTTCGGGATCGCTTTTAGTGCGAAAGCGCCGCCGCATATCGGGTTTCGGTGTTTCTTTGCGGCTTATAAATCAGTAGGAAACATCATCACAGGCTTGCACCGGTGCAGGCGGCTTGTGATTATTGAAAGCACCCTATCCGCAACAAAAAAAACGAAAGGGGCAAATACAATGGGCTTAACAATATTTGCGCAGAGGCTAAAACAGCTACGGGAATCAAAGGGCTTAAAGCAAAATGAACTTGCCAGAGTCGTTGGAGTAACGCCCAATACCATTTCATCATATGAAAGAGCTGATACAGAGGGCAACGGTAAAAAACCAACTCTTGAAAATGCTCAGGCTATTGCCGATACTCTTGATGTATCGCTTGATTGGCTTTGTGGCAGAACAGATAAAGTTAAGATATCATACTCTGAATATACAAATGAAGAATATATGCGCTGTTTAGGTGTTTTCTTGTTAGGTGAAGTTGAAATAGATACTGAGTCTAAATCAATAAGGGTTTGCGATAGTAGAGTATGGCAAAAGGTAATTGAGATACAAAAAGCGATTTTGGCATATAGACAGGGGTATCTTACTGATGATTTACTTACCGCATGTATCGATGAGTATGCTTTAAGATACTCAAAAAACAATTGATACTTCTTCTATTGATGAAAATTACAAAGCCCCTCAGAGCGAATATAGCGCATTCTGAGGGGCTTTGCTTATTATGGTATAATTTCTTGTCTGGTAGACTTTGTCGGCGTAGGGCGTGCGGTAGTGCGGTCAACGCCGATTTTTATTATCACTTCTTTGTCTGCTGTTCCGACATCGGCAATTCCTGCGATAAGGAAGCGTTCATAACCTATGTAGCCATTGTCCTTTCTGCTCATACTCTCATCAGTGCACAGAGCAATTGCCTCAAAGTCGGGGAACTGCATAAGAATTTCTGCAAGCTCTCGTGCTTTCATTATTTTTGCCCCCTTTTGAAGAAGTCATTATCCTTAAGCAGCTCTGCTGCTTTGGCGCATTCAGCCATTGACATTTTACGGGAGCGGCGGTTGCCTGCCTCGACCTGCTGCAAAGAGAGGTTGCCGGAGTCAAAGCTAAGGAGCTGTTGAGCAGAATAGCCCATATCCTCTGCTTCTTTGGCAAGCTTTTCGTTAAGAACATCGTCTGCCGCATACTCAAGTATCTGTGCGAGTACATCGCCAAAGCGGTCTTCAAATTCTTGAAGTCTTTTTTTGGCACCAAAGCCATAATATCTGTGCAGGGTAATAAGCATTGCCGCATACATTATCTTGACAGACTTTACATACTGTCGCCATACCTTTTCAGTTTTCATACTCATTGTTTTGTTTCCTCCTCGAATAAATCAATTGATGTATCAATTGTAATTTTGGAATATCAATTGATATATCAATTCTATTCTTCTGATAAATCAATTCTAACTACCCGACCCTTACGGAAATGCTCAAACCTACCTTTCGGAAGACGTATTGCTGTTTGATTTTTAGCTGCATTATATACGGTGGAATATGCTACTCCCAATACCGCAGACAGCTCTTTCAAGCTGTCTGCAGTAAGGATGGGGAGTTGGTATTCATCGTCTGAAACAAGCAGAATGCATTGGTCTTCTCGGCTTTTCATTTGCCGTATCCCCCTTTTTATGTCTTTTGGGAGGCAGATCCTTTGGTGGTTCTGCCTCATAATCCATTAACAAGTGAATACCTGTTTCATCGGTATAGGTGAGCTTCGCTGCATATATGCAGCATTTCGGTGTTCCTATCAGGTTTACAGCGGCGTTGTAAGTCGCCTCTGCTTCCTTTCTGTATTGGGAGCGGAAACGCTCTACACAAGCTCCAGGCAGCCCGTATGCGTAAACCGACCGCATAAAAACGCTGTAATATACATCGGGCTTACTCATTGGCTTTTTCTCCCAACTGTTCATACGCCATTTCAAGACCAACAAGCCAGCTTACCGCTCTGGGACTTATACGCTTGCCAATATTATGCACATCAAGCTCTATATCATCCCAATACTCCGATAGGGAGTTGATAAGCTGTTCTGAAGCTTTGCAGCCTGCTACTTCGTCAACGCTAAGCTGCAGTTCATCAAACAGCTCCGAAAGCTCACAGGCTTCATCATCGGTGCAATCTTCCAGGAGTTCTGTTTTTTGCGCCTCAAGGTCTAACTCAACTTCCGAAGGCGGGTAAATATATAAATCTCCGGAGCAGGAGGACGAGACCTTTTCTGCAAAGTATTCGGGCATATTTATGTATCTGGCCAGAGATTTGAGTGTAGCTTTTTCGGTAAGATTTACAACAGCTTCGCCGAGATCCCCGCATATAAAGAGGTTTTTGTGGTCAAATACATAATGAATATAATAATTAGAGCTTCCGGGAACGCCCCAATCAAGAACGGCTAAGTTATCATCATAACGCTTATACACTGCGGTATGGTTTTCAAATTTTTTCCTTGTGTTTAAAACGCATTTTTGGAAATATGACAATACCACCACTTTTGACCTCCTTATCTTACCCGTCACAGAATTCCGGGGAGAACTCTGTTTCGGGAGCGGCTTCGCTTTCTTCTTCGATAGTCATATACATTAAATCATCAGCATACAGATCCATTATTGTTCATCCTTTCTGTTCATAGTCTTATCCTTTTGTTTTCTGGAGGAGAGACAGGACATAGTCAAGCATAACTTTTTCAGGGATTGTACAGCATTCGATTATATCCAATACCTGATATATAATCACAGCAGTAAAAGACATCGTACCTATCAGACAGATAGCAAATAATGCGACCCAATCATCTTGGCTAAAGCTGTATTTTGGCCTTTTGCAGCCTTCAAGAGCGCTCCTGCAAAACACAGAAAATATAACAACGCCGATTATTCCGATTACCAGCCATACAGCCGAAGTTGCAATCTCATAGCGTATGTATTTTTCGCATAATACATTCAGATATGGGATTATGTTTGCACTTGTCCAATCAATTGTGATGCCTATCTTTTCACAGATGTAGTTTAGCACCTCAATGATCTGCTCGCTGACCTGCATTTGGATCATCCTTTCCTTCAGCTTTATTGAGTCTTTGAGCTATTCGTGCAATTTTTTGGTTTATGACCTTAGAAACCTCGTCGTACGAGATATCAAACATCATCATAAGCTCACTGACAACAATGTTTACATCGGCAATTTCTTCGATTAGATTTCTTTTATGATCGCCGATTAAGCCATATCGTCTGACCTTGGATATTGCTTTGATAAGCTCGGATAGCTCCTCCATAGCGATAACGGTTTCTTCATTTGTACCGTGCGCTAGAATGTTGCGATCAAGAATTTCGACTTGTTTCACGTCCATTTTCCCTCTCCTCTCCAAGTTTTCTTCCGCAGATAGGGCAGTAGTGGATTTCTATACTTGCGTCAATAACGTAATCCTTTTTATCGTTATCCCAGAGGCGGATATCAAGAGAAGGATTGTCGTTATCACCGGGGTCCATAATAACGTCAAGAAAGGAATCATTACCACCGTATCCGAAGCCTGCGAGCAAGTCACGAGATTGACAGCAGCCACAGATATTTGCAGCTTCTTGCTTTTGTGTGGGGGTGTCTTGGTCAACAGAAGGGGTGTCAATGTTTTCTGCCTTGTTTTCCTCCTGACGAGACCAGAGCGTCTTGCGGTATTCTAATGCTGACAGTGAGCATATGCCCTGCGGTACGGAGGCAATATCATATACTTTGTAAATATCATCTTCAGCATTCCCGGATATGCTCCTGAGATTATCGTTGTACATAGACATAGGAATGCTTAACGTTTCATTTACAAGGCACATCCCGCCAATATACGGCATAACGAAGAAACGCTCCTTACTTGATAACTCCACCAGGTATCCTACTTTTAAATCCTCTTTTTTCATAATTACAACAACCTTTCTTTCAATTATTTATAAGTTCAGGATTATCGTAAACATTGCCCACTATCTCTGCAGTTCCGGCTTTAAGCCAATAGCCTAAGTCCTTACGAAGCTCGCCTTTATTCTCTCCAGCCACCCAGTCAACATAAAAGCCAATGTGCTGCCCGTGTGAAAAAGGATTGGTATATTCGCCATATTTAATAACGCCGTAGTCCAATCCGTCGCAATGGCTCAGTATGTCTCCCTCGAAAGCTTTGCACTTGTTTTTATCGCAAAACCCGGTAAACTGACCGACCGTTTTGGGGTCAACGTAATAGTCGGTTTCATAAGTTCTTATATAGCATTCTTCACCTTTGGAAGAGCGGTGCTGTTTGAAGGCATAACCCTCAATCCATTTACCATTAGCAGTACGTTTTCCACGAAACATATCTTTACTCATTATATTTCACCTCGCTTTCGAAACGCTTCTGCAAACTTTTTAGCTTTTGTCTCTATGTCATTAAGACTTGTTCGCTCACTTTCGTAACAGAAGCTCTCAAACACAGCAGCAAGTTCGCCGGAATGGCTTTCAATAAGCCTGTCAATTGCGGGTAGCGTCAAATTTAGAATAAATTCTGCAGGCACGAAAGGTGCTACAACTATTTCGCCTTTTTCGTTTCTCAGACCATACATACCATTGCCTAAAATGAAGCAGGCTA